>JANOKV010000057.1:0-21130 GCA_031419415.1 Hyphomicrobiales bacterium
GCCTTCGTTGAGCAGGCGGGGCGGCAGACTGTCGTCTTTCGCCGTGAAGCCCGCACGCGTGTTGAACTGGCGCTCGAGGTTCCAAATGCGTTCGCCGGTTTCCAGCAGCTTCTCGGTCGTCCAGCCCCCCTCGATAGCCGCATTGATCTGCGGGGCGATGTCATCGAGCGTCCAAGCAAACGTCGTGAAGACGCACAGCCCCGACGAGTCGACGGCTGACGTGGCGTCCTGGAACGCCTTGACGAGCGCGGGCTTGCCATCGGTCGTCAGAGGATCGGTCTTCTCGGGCACGCCGAGAATTTCCGACGACACCGTGTACGAGCGTAGGTGGCACGCGCCGCGGTTGGACGTGGCATAGGTGAGCCCCATGCCCTGGATGCCGCGGGGATCGTAGGCCGGGAATTCCTGGCCCTTGACCGTCATGGCGAGTTCCGGCTTACCGTACTTGGCGGTCAAACGGGCCGAGCCTTGGCCGAGTTCGATACCGAAGCCTTCGGCTTTGCCCACCAGTTCGACAGCCTTCACCAGCGCATCGGCCGACCCGAACTTCAGGTCGAAGCCGACCTTGTCCTTGCTCAGGATACCCATCTCGTAGAGCTCCATCGCGGCGCCTACGGTGGCGCCAAAGGAGATCGGATCGATGCCCTGTTCGTTACACACGAAGTTGGCGAAGGTGAGCGCCTCGAGATCGGAGACGCCAGTCGCCGCGCCCAGCGCCCAGGCCGCCTCGTACTCGAGGCCGCCCGAAGCATGCCAGTACTGGGGCTTGTTCTGGATCGAGAAGTGCTTCTCGTCGATCTTGGAGATACGTCCGCAAGCGATGGTGCAGGCAAAGCACGCCTGATTGGTCAGCAGGTTCTTCTTGCCATCCGACTTGCGTGGCGTCGCCATCGCTTCGGCCGAGATGGCATGGGCGCCTTCGAACTGGATATCGCGCGAATTGCGGGTCGGCAACGCGCCCGCCTCGTTGATGACGTTCATGAGCACCTGGGTGCCGTAGGTCGGCAAGCCCTGGCCGGTGACCGCATTGCCGGCGAGCACTTTCTTGCCGGCGTTGGTCGCGCCCATGAAATCCTTGAAGTCGCGCACCTTGACGCCGTTCGTGCCCCGAATGGCGACAGCTTTGAGGTTCTTCGACCCCATGACCGCACCGACGCCCGAGCGTCCGGCCGCACGATGCAGATCGTTGACGATGCAGGAATACAGCACCTGCTTTTCACCCGCGATGCCGATCGCCGCCACATGGATCATCGGGTCCTGGTGCTTGGCTTTGATGAGCGCATCCGTGTCCCACACGGACTTGCCCCATAGCCCCGAGGCGTCACGAAGCTCGGCCTTGTCGTCGAACACCGTCAGGTAGACGGGCTTGGGAGACGCGCCCTCGAAAATGATCATGTCCCAGCCGGCGAATTTCATCTCCGCGCCGAAATAGCCGCCCGAATTCGAGCAGGCGATGGCGCCGGTCAACGCGCCCTTGGTGATCACCGAATAGCGACCGCCCGTCGAGGCGCACGTGCCCGTGAGCGGACCCGTCGCCATGATCAGCTTGTTGCCTGGCCCCAGTGGGTCGCATTTTGGGTCGATCTCTTCGACCAGATACTTCGAGGCGAGGCCGCGCTGGCCTAGATACTTCTGCGCCCACTCCATATTGAGCGGTTCGGATTTGCAGGTGCCCTTGGTCAGGTCGACCCGCAGGATTTTACGTGTCCATCCCATGGAAATTCTCCTTTCGGGTCGGGCTCAGTGGCCGGTTGGCGTTTTGACGTCGCGGTCGGTATTGCCAGCGTCGGTTTTCTTGGCCCAGAGCTGCATTTTGGCAAAACCGGTCTGCTCGACATCCGAATAGGTGATGGCGGATGTGGGGCAGGCGTCCACGCACGCAGGGCTGCCCTGGCACAGGTCGCACTTGATGACCTTCCCGGTGGAAGCATTGTAATTGATGGTCCCAAACGGGCAGGCGATGGTGCACACCTTGCACCCCACGCAAATGTTTTCGTGCACGATCTTGACGCCATCGGCGTCGGTGGTGATGGCGTTGACGGGGCAGGCTTGCTGGCACCACGCCTCGGCGCATTGCGTGCAGGTGTAGGGGACGAAACGGGCGTCCTGGTGGAAGTCGAACACCCGAATTCGTGACTTGGACGGGTTGAATTCGCCTTCGTTTTCGTAACTGCAGGCCATCTCGCACTGCTTGCAGCCCGTGCATTTCCCCGGGTCGATCACCAATGCCTTCAGCATTCCCGTCTCCTCCTGCCGTCCCTCACCTCGGATCTCGTGTCCGACGTCTGCGCCCCCCGGATGCGTCGTTTCCATACGACGTCCGGAACTCGGTACCGAGGCAGACTAATCAGAATTTCCGGCGAGCGGAAGTCATCGCGTGGTGGTCATTTTCTCGGCGCGACCCGTAGGGTGCAATAGCCCCTTGGCGTATTGCGCCGCGCCGCAGCTTCTATCGGTGAGGTCGAAGCGGCGGCGGCGCAATACGCTTCGCTATTGCGCCCTACGGGAAAATGACCGCGTCGCTAAACAATGAGGGGGTGCGCATCGCTGGGCACCCCCTCTCAACGCGCACTACGCGTCGCGTTATTTCTTCTGCCATACCGGTTCAGCGATGGCGGCGGCGGCGGGGTAGATTGTGACGGGTTCGCCGTTCTGCCACTGCACGAAGACGATCTGGGCGCCGACGCGGCGGCCTTTATCGTCGAACTTCATGACGCCGTTGCCGCCGGGAAAATACTGGCCCGAACCGCCCTTCGTCTCCATCGTGCGGATGGCTTCGGCCAGGGCCTTGCGATCCGGCTTGCCGGCGGCTTCGAGACCTTCCTTGAAGATCCACATATCGCCGTAAGTGCACATGGAATCCTGGGTCATCCAGGGCTCGTTCGCTTCCTTCTTGAAGGTCTCGACGATCTTTTCCTGGCCCTTCACCGGCCAGTTGGCGATCGAAAACATCAGGCCTTCGAGGCCTTCCTTGCCGATGAGCTTCAAGATCTCGGGCGTGCCCAGCGGCGCGCCGTTGGAGATGATCGGCAGCCGCCCTTTGCCCAGCCCGAATTCGCTGATCTTGTCGAGGATCAGCTTGTAGTCGGAGGTCGCGGTCGGAACCAACAACAGAATGTCGGGCTTGGAGGAGCGCAGTTTTTGGACGATGGGCGAGGCGTCGGCCAATGGCGGTGTGAAAATCTCGTCGACCACGGCTTTGAGGCCGAGTTTTTCGAGGCCACCCTCGCGCAGCGGTTTCATGAAGGAGACGGGCGAGGCCGTGTTGTCCTGAACGAGCGCGATCGTGGTGGGCTTGGCGACCTTGAGCTGTTCGGCCAACTTCAGGACGGTCGGCACGGTGTCGGTCGCCATCATGCTTGCCGGCAGCGAGGTCTGGAACACGTACTTGAAACCGCGTAACGTGATCTGATCCGAATAAGACAGCGTCAGCCACGGCAGGTCGGCGCGTTCGGTCACCTCCGTGACGGCAAGCGTGTAGGACGACAACCACGACCCCGTGCCGCCGACGATGTCGGTTTCGGAGGATACGAGGCGTTGCGCCGCGTTCTTCGCTTTCTCGACGCTGTCACCGGCGTCGATGACGACGAGGCGCATTTTGGCGCCGCCCATCGCCTTGATGCCGCCCTGCTCGTTGATGTGTTTGATGGCCAGATCGCCACCCTTCTTCATCAACTCGCCCTGGCGCGCATAAGGCCCAGACATGGGCGCGATAAGCGCGACTTTCACTTCGGCGGTCTGGGCGCGGGCCCGACCGGGAGCGCCCAGCGCCATCGTCGTAGCGCCGGCGAGCCCTCCACCAACGACGGCGCGGCGGGTGGGGCGTATCTTGCTCGTCATGTGTTTCAACTCCCTGGTGTTTATTTTGATCGACGTGTCTTGGTCGTAAAAACCTTGCTGGGTCAAGGCCACTTGGCCGCGACCCGACATTTGCCGGTACACCGTGAATGTCGGGTCGCACCGCGCTCGACCCAACGCTAATTTAGTTGCCGCGTAAGAATACGGTTGCGACGTAGAAGGTGCTCTAGTCGAATGGGCCCAGCTCATCAAACCGTTCTGAAACCACCATCGGCCATGACGATGCAGCCGGTGACGTAAGACGACAAATCGGAGGCGAGAAAAACTGCAGGCCCGGCGATATCCTCGGGCTTTCCAGCGCGATTGAGCGGTGTGTGTCGCAGCACGTTGGCGATCATGTCCGGATTCTTGGCGCGCGCATCGGCGTTGATCTTCGTCTCGATCAAACCCGGCCCGATGGCGTTGACGCGCACCCCGTCTTTGCCGAGCTCGGCCGCAAGCGCGCGCGTGAAGCCCAACACGCCATGCTTGGAGGTGGTGTAGGCGGCGGAATTGGGCCAGTTGACATGCACGAACGATTGAATCGAGCCGATGTTGATCACCCGGCCTTTGGTCGCGCGGATCTGGTCGATGAACGCATGCGTGACATTGAACATGCCGTCCAGATTGATCCCCATGATGTCGTCCCAGTCTTTGGCCACGGCCGCCTTGTCGCCGACGAACGGCGTGCGTCGATTGATGCCGGCATTGTTGACCAGAACGGAAATGTTGCCGCCTTTGCCGATCTGGGCGGCGACTGTCTTGCAAGCCTCGCGATCGGTGATATCGAGCTCGAGCGCCGATGCCTGCCCGCTGGCCGCCGTGATGAGACCGACAGTCTCGTTGGCCCCCTCCATGTTGGCGTCGAGCACGATCACGCGCGCGCCTTCCCGAGCATAAGCCTGGCAAATCCCCTGCCCGATCCCCGATCCGCCGCCTGTGACGACCGCGACGTGTCCTGCAAGAAGTCCTGCCATCGATGCGCTCCACACACGGTTGTGACCAAAACGGGCTGTCGCCCTGCATCAGTCTGCCCACTTTGACCCCCCGGTCAATGCTCGACCGCCGCCACTCTTACACCCCAGCGAAGCGTTGCCCTTCGGCGGTCCTGTCGACACAATGGCGGCAGACAATCGAGCGAATGTCTGCGGAGGACGCCCATGGCTGTTATCGATGCTCAAATTCACCTCTGGCAGAAGGGCGCGACACTGCCGCCGCATCGGGCGACACCTTATCTCGTCGACGAGGCCCTGCGCGACATGGATGCAGCGGGTGTCGATGGCGCCATCCTGCACCCGCCGAGCTGGGACCCCGACTCCAACGCACAGGCAATCGCGGCTGTCCAAGCGCATCCACGTCGGTTCGCCATTCTGGGCCGTTTTGCCTTGGATGATCCCGCGAGCCGCGCGCTGTTGCCGAACTGGAATAAGCAGCCCGGCATGCTCGGTTTGCGCTTCGCGTTCATGCAGTCCAACCAGAAAACCTGGTTGACGGACGGCACGATCGATTGGCTTTGGCCGGCAGCAGAAAAGGCGGGCCTGCCCGTCGCCCTGCTCGTGCCCGAACATCTGCCGCTCGTCGGCGAAATCGCGACGCGTCACCCAGGATTGAAGTTGCTCATCGATCACATGGCGACCAACCGCGGAGCCAAGGGCGACGCGGCATTCCCCAACATGGCGCAACTGGTGGCGCTCGCCCGCCATCCCAACGTCGCCGTCAAAATGACCGGCGGACCTTATTACGCAACCGACGGCTACCCCTTCCGCAGCCTGCACAAATACTATCGCGCCATGTACGACGCGTACGGCCCGCAGCGCCTCTTTTGGGGCACCGACATCACCAAGATGCCGTGCTCGTGGAAAGAATGCGTCACCCACTTCCAGGAGATCGACTGGATTCCCGAAGCCGACAAGCGCCTCATCATGGGCGAGGCCATCTGCGACTGGATCGGTTGGAAGCGTTCCGCTGGGTAACGACTGGTGCCGTATTCGCGCACGCTGCCTTCACCCAGCCAACCGAATCAGAGCATGGTGCGCATGCAAGTCAGCCGCGTGTGGCCGGCGATTTCGGGAATGGTGCAATGGCTGAGCGTGTGTCCAAACGGTCCGGCAAACCGACGGTCGCCTCCATCGAAAGCGCGCCGCGCGCCGCTGCGGCCGCGACCAAAGAAAAACTCGGCACGCGGCCTCAGTTCGAGAAGCGCACGATCGCCCTCGTCTACGATTTCGACGGCACGCTCTCACCCAAACCGATGCAGGAGTACACGTTCCTGCCGAAAATCGGCATGGACGCCAAAGCCTTCTGGGCCGAATCCAACCGCCTGTCGAAAGCCCAGGGTGCCGATCCGCTGATCACCTACATGCACCTGATGTACAAGAAGGCCAAGGAGCGCAACGTCCGCATCGACCGCGAGGATCTGGTAGCGCTCGGCCGCGACGTCGAGTTGTTCCCCGGCGTCGAATCCTGGTTCGACGATATCGAGACTTATGTGAAGCTACGCACGGAAAGTCAGGGCGTCACGTTGCGCCATTACCTCGTATCCTCCGGCCTGACCGAAATCATCGAAGGCACCAGCATCCGGCCGCGCTTCCACAACGTGTTCGCCTCCGAATACTGGTTCGAGGCCTACGATCTGCCCTATCCCAAGCGCGTCATTACCGACACCGGCAAGACGCAATACCTTTTCCGGATCAACAAGGGCGTGGAAGACCTGGGCGAGAGCATCAACGACCACATGCCCGAGCAGATCCGGCCCATTCCCTTCTCCAACATGGTCTATTTCGGCGACGGCGACACCGACGTGCCGTCGATGGCGGTAATGCGCAAAAATGGCGGCTATGCCATTGCCGTGCACCCCGCCGGCAAGAACCGCACGAAATGCGTCAACCTCTTCAAGGCCGGCCGCTGCGATTTTTTCGCCGTTGCCGATTACCGCCGCGGCTCTGATCTCTTCCGCCGCACCTGCCTCCTCCTCGATCGCATGCTCGCCGACATCCGCGTGCGCGAAGAAATGTGGAAGCTGGGACGCACGACCTCCAAGTCTTGAAGCTCCTCTGCCGCTTACCGTCGGGCCTGACTGGCCGCGCGCCGTTGCGCCGCCATCCGCGCCAGGTCGATCAGCAGCGCCTCGACGACAGGCGCTTCGAGTTCACCCGCCAGCCGTGCCGCCTTGGCGGCTTGCGCGATGCGCGACAATGCCCGGCTCAGGCGCTCGCCTGTCCACATGCGCAGTTGCCGCTCGATGACGCCCTGCTGTTTGGCGTACACCGGCGGGCGCATCTGGCCCATGACCTGCCCGATCGATCGGCCCGCCTCGACTGCCACTTGAATGCGATGCAGTCGGATGAAATGACGCTGCGCGAACAGCACAATCGTTTGCGGGTTTTCGCCAGATGCGACAGCACGGTCGCATTCGACGACGGCCGAGGCCACGTCACCGGACGCCGCAGCAGCGATCACGCGATCGATCGCAATTTCGGAAGCATCCCCCACAATTGCGTCGACATGGGCGACGTCGATGGTTCCCGCACCTGCAGCGTAGAGCGTCAACTTTTCGATTTCAGCGCGCGACAGCGCCCGGTCAGCTCCCAAACGGGCCAATAGCGCAACACGCGCATCCGGCGTGATATCCAGGCGGGCGCGACGCAACATGTCATCGACGAGATCGAAGAGCGTTTCGCCTTCATCGGGGTAGCAGGCGACGGCGGCCGCTCCCGACGCCTTCTCGAACAGCAGCTTCAAGCTGTCATCGGCGCGCAGCGTTGCCGCTTCGACGATCAGCGCGCCGGGAAATTTCGGGCCTTCCAACAACGGCTTCAGGCTGGCCGTGTTCACGCGACGGCTCGTCGAGGTGCGCACGATTTTAGCGCCACCGAACATCGGCACCGTCAGCAGTTCGATGGCGATGCGATCGGGATCGGCCTCGAGGTCGGTGTCATCGAATCGAACGACCTCGCCGGGCGGGTTGTCACGCTCGGCGATCCGTTTTGCCAGCAGCTTGGCACGTTCACTGACCAGACCTGGATCGGGACCATAGAAAAGCACGGCGCGAATGGTGGGGTCGGGATTTTCGACGAAGGCGTTGGCTTGCTGCTGCCTGATCGCGACCATGCCGGATGTCCACTCTGTGCTATCGAGCGTTCCCTCGGCCCGGTTCTGCCGTCATGAGAATGGGGCTTCCAGTTACACCCGGTCGTTGGACAGGAAGGCGGCAATGCGGCTCTTCACATCCTCGGCGATGACATTGGCCGCGCGATTCTCCGCATCTTCGCGGGCGCGCACGTTCGAGTAGATCGACGGGAAACGATCGAAGCCCGCCCGCGCATGGCTGCCGCCGCGCAGAAGAACTTTCTTGGTCTTCACATCGATGAGAACGAACGCGGCTTCGATCGCGTAGATGTTGCTCGCCGCTTCACCCGTCGTTTTGACCAGGGTGGCTGCGACCGTTTCCTTGATCGCGACATCGAGCCGATAGGCAGGCGGCGCTGCGTTGCCGCCTCCCGTCGCCTGGAAGATGATCTCGTTGCGGATGCGTTGGCCGATCCGGCTCGGAATGGGGGTCACGTCGACTGCGGCGAGCTTTTCGCTCAGCTTCGGTCCCGAGGCCGACGCCGCATACATCGGCCGGAAGCCGTCGCCGCCCGCGCAGCCGCTCAGCGCAACCACCAGAGCAAATCCCGCGCCGAAAACCAGCTTGCGGCTGGCCCGACCTTTGGAACGCTGCTCGGTCTCACACCACGACATTCACGATCCTCTGCGGCACCACGATGACCTTCTTCGGCGGCCGGCCTTCCAAGGCCCGAACGACGGTGGCGAGCTGCAACGCTGCCGCCTCGACCTCGTCCTTACTGGCCGTCCGGCCGATCGTCAGCTCGTCCCGCCGCTTACCGTTGACCTGTACGGCAATGACGACAGTATCGTCAACGAGCAAGGCCGGGTCGGCTTTGGGCCAAGGCTGTTCTACGAGCAATGTGTTGTATCCGAGCCTCGCCCAGCATTCTTCACCCAAATGTGGCATCATGGGGCCGAGCATCTGGATAAGCAGCTCGGCACCTTCCCGGACCACCCAATCGAGGCCGTCTCCCGACTTGCCGAGCGCGCCTGACAGCGCGTTCGACAGCTCGTAGAGTTGGGCCACCGCGACATTGAACCGAAGTCCCTCGATATTCCGCCCGACCTGATCCAGAACGCGGTGCGCAATGCGGCGCACCTCCAAGGCTTCGGGGCCGACTGTCGCCGGTTGCGGTGTTCCCTTTGCCACCCTGCCACCCACGACGTCATCGACGATGCGCCAGACGCGCTGAATGAACCGGCCCGCGCCGGACACCCCCGATTCCGTCCAGATCACGTCGCGTTCGGGGGGACTGTCGGACAGCATGAACCACCGCGCGCAGTCCGCACCGTAATGGGCGATGATATCATCGGGATCGACGAGGTTCTTCCTCGATTTCGACATCTTCTCGATCGAGCCGATGATCGCAGGCTTGCCTGTGGCGATCTCGGTGCCGCGGCGCGCGTCGCCCTCACCCTCGAAGGAGACTTCGGTCGGCAGCAGCCACTGCGGCGGCTCGACGTCGGCCCGCCGGTAGGTCTCGTGCACCACCATGCCCTGTGTGAAGAGCGCCGCGAAGGGCTCCCGAAGATTACGCAAGCCTGCGTGCCCCGTGTCACCCATGGCGCGATAAAAGAAGCGCGAATAGAGCAGATGCAAGATCGCGTGCTCGATGCCGCCGATGTACTGGTCGACCGGCATCCAATAATCGAGCGCCGCCTGATCGGTCGGTGTCACTGCGTCGGGCGCTGTGAAGCGCGCGAAATACCACGACGAGTCGACGAACGTATCCATGGTGTCCGTTTCCCGCGAGGCGGGAGCCGCACACTTCGGACACGACACATGCCGCCACGTCGGATGGCGGTCGAGCGGGTTGCCCGGCTGATCGAACGTCGCGTCGTCGGGCAGGACGACCGGCAGGTCCTTGGCCGCCACCGGAACGATACCGCACGCGTCGCAATGCACGACGGGGATCGGGCACCCCCAATAGCGCTGCCGGGACAGGCCCCAATCGCGCAGCCGGTAGTTCACTTTGCGCGTGGCGACCGGTTCGTTCCCGATGCGCTCTTTCGCAAGACGCCGCGCCACCTCGTCGAACGCGGCCTTGGGCGACAGGCCGTCGAGAAAGTGCGAGTTGATCATCACACCGTCGTCGAGATACGCCGCGCCCTCGTGGATACGCGCCACCGTTTTGCCGCGTGCGGGCTCGTCCTTCGGGGCGACGACTGGAATGATGGGGAGGCCGTATTTTTTGGCGAATTCGATGTCGCGCTGATCATGCGCGGGGCAGCCGAAGATGGCGCCCGTGCCGTAGTCCATCAGGACGAAGTTGGCGACGTAGACCGGCACCTGCCAGGACGGATCGAACGGATGCACGGCGCGGATGCCGGTGTCGAAACCCTTCTTTTCCGCCTTCTCCATCTCGGCAGCCGACGTGCCCGCGCGCCGGCACTCGTCACTGAACTCGGCCAGCGCCGCATTCTGGGCCGCCACCGCCTTGGCCAGCGGATGATCGGGCGCGATGGCCATGAACGAGGCGCCAAACAGCGTGTCGGGCCGCGTCGTGAAAATTTCGAGTTCGTCGTGGCCCGCAGGGGCCGTGCCGTCAGCCAGCTTCCAACGCATCATCAGACCGTCGGATCGGCCAATCCAGTTCTCCTGCATCAGGCGAACCTTCTCGGGCCACTTGTCGAGCGTGCCCAGCGCCTCCAGCAGATCGTCGCTATAGGCCGAGATCTTGAACGCCCACTGCTCGCGCTCGCGCTGCTCGACGAGCGCGCCTGAACGCCAGCCGCGCCCATCGATCACCTGCTCGTTGGCGAGCACAGTCTGATCGACCGGGTCCCAGTTCACCTTGGCCTTGCGGCGGTAGGCGAGGCCCCGCGCAAACATATCCAGAAAGAGCCGCTGCTGGTGCACGTAGTAGGACGGATCACAGGTTGCGACCTCGCGGCTCCAGTCCAGCGACAGACCCATCGATTTCAACTGCGACTTCATCGCCGCGATGTTTTCGTAGGTCCATGCCTTGGGATGCGTCTTGCGCTCCATGGCCGCATTCTCGGCCGGCATGCCGAAAGCGTCCCAACCCATGGGATGCAACACATTAAAGCCCTGCGCGCGCTTCGTGCGCGCCAGCACGTCGCCCATGGTGTAATTGCGTACATGACCCATATGGATGCGCCCTGACGGATAGGGGAACATCTCGAGTACATAGCACTTGGGACGGCTGGGATCGGTCACCGTGCGGAACACGTCGCGGCTCTCCCACACCGATTGCCAGTGTTTCTCCCGCTCGGGCGCATTGTAGCGTTCGATAGCCATAGGTCGGTTCCGCTTGAAGGTCGGCCAGTCGCGGGCGTAAAGAGCCTGAAAGGCTTGGTGGGGTCAAGCACGCCCGCCTAGCCGCGGCAGGCTGACGGCCGCGAGGCAGGTGGACATGTCGTCACGAGCGACATATGGAACGCGATATGTCGCTGAAACTCGATTTTAGCGACATATGGACCATGATATGTCGCTGACTACGACATATCGGCTGCTGCGGGAACCGGCGAGCGCATGTTTGATCCACTCAAACCCTACAACGACTTACCTCTTCTCCCTCCGACTTCGGAGATCGAAACGAGAGAAGTGCTAAAACGTTGTATCAGCGCCCGCACCTCGCTTGAGCGACTGCGAATGGCCGCTCAACTAATCCCGAACCAATCCGTTCTCGGTACGATCCCAATCCTCGAAGCGCGCGGAAGCTCGGAGATTGAAAATATCGTCACAACCAACGACGCGCTCTTTCGACGGGCCAGCCTCGGTGGCGATGGGGACCCGGTTGCCAAGGAAGCTGATCGCTACCGCGCCGCGCTCTTTGGTGGTTTCGCCATGTTGTCAAACCTACCCATTTCGACACGACTTGCTGTCGCGGTCTGTCGAGATATCGTGGCAATCGATTTGGACGTTCGCAGCAGCCCGGGAACTGCGCTCCGCAATGCTCACAGCAGTAAAATCATCAATACGCCACCCGAGCACCGCGATCGGCTGCTCACGCTACTCGCCAATTGGGAGGCATTCATAAATGAGCCGAGCGATATCGATCCATTGGTAAAAATGGCCGTTCAGCACTATCAGTTCGAGGCCATTCATCCGTTCATCGACGGCAACGGTCGCACGGGCCGAATCATCAACATCTTGTCGTTGATCCAAGACGGTCTGCTCGACCTGCCGATCTTGTACTTGAGCAAATTCATTCTGGCGAACCGGAACGAGTACTATCGTTTGCTGAACGATGTCACGAGCAACGGCAACTGGGTCGCTTGGGTTCTCTACATGCTGCAGGCTGTGGAGGAAACATCCGCTTGGACCGAAGAAAAAATCAGAGCCATTCGTAAGCTGATGGACGTGACGACAGACCTGGTCCGAGTGAAGGCGCCGAGAATTTACTCTCGTGAACTGATTGAGTTACTCTTTTCGCAGCCCTACTGCAGAATTGGAGATGTGGTCGATCACGGTATTGCTCAGCGTCAAGCGGCATCCAGGATACTCCTGAAACTGACGCGCTTGGGCGTGCTCCACGCTGCCCCGGATGGTCGCAGCAAACGAAAACTGTTCATAAATTGGGCATTCAGCGACCTACTTGATAACGATGCAAACGAATTCATGCCTTACGAGACCTTAGAACCATGACCCCGTACCCCGCGCTCGAGACCGTTCGCGCCAAGATCGCCGCCGCCGCGCGCGAAGCTGGTCGCGATCCGGCATCCGTCACGCTGGTCGTGGTGTCGAAAACATTCGAGGCGGACGCCATCCGCCCCGTTCTGGCGGCCGGACAGCGGGTCTTCGGGGAGAACCGGGTCCAGGAAGCCGCCGGCAAATGGCCCGCATTAAAGGTCGATTATCCTGATGTTCGCCTGCACCTCATCGGCCCTCTGCAATCCAACAAGGCGCGTGAAGCCGTATCCCTGTTCGATGCGATCCATTCGATCGATCGGCCCAAAATCGCCAAAGCCGTCGCCGACGAGATGGCGAAGCAAGGGCGGCGGCTCGACCTCTTCGTGGAAGTGAATACGGGCGCTGAACCCCAAAAGGCCGGCATCCTACCGGCGGAGTTGCCCGCTTTTTTGCGCCTGTGCTGCGCCGAGCTGAAACTCGACATCGCAGGGCTCATGTGCATTCCGCCACAGGACGAAGCGCCAGCCGTTCACTTTGCCTTTCTGGCAAAACTCGCACGCGAAAACGATGTGGCGCAGCTCAGCATGGGCATGAGCGCCGACTACGAGGCCGCGGTCAATCTGGGGGCCACGCACGTCCGCGTCGGCTCGGCCATTTTCGGCCATCGCGGTTGACGCCGGGCTCGGTGATCGCCCCGCGATTTCCCCATCCGATTGTTATCCACAGGCGACCGCCCAGGCGACACGCCGGCCGGTGGTAAAGTGCGGGGGCGATTCTACGCCGCTGTCGTTGCGTCCGGCGTTCTTTTTCACGGGAGAGCCACGCATGGCCGACGGTAGCGGCAAACCCACCAGTTTACAGGCCCGCGCAGCCCAAGCGGGGGCCGATGCCGCGCGCGTGGCGGAAGCCGAGGTGCTCGAACGCGCCCAAGAGACGCCCGCGCCGGCAGCCGCGCCGGCGGCGCCCGCACCGAGCAAACGCAGCCGCAAAGGCTCGGCCTTTCACGAATTCACCGTCGATGTCTGGATTACCGATCTCAACTCGGTCGAGTTCGGCTTCTACAAGAAGAGCCGCAACAAGGCCAAATCGCGCCAGTTCACGTCGGACATGGATATCTTCGCCGAGATTCTTCAGAACGGTGAACGCACCGGCCTCATCGGATACCGCGAGGATCTGTGGACGAAGAAGACGGGCATGGACAAACGTCTGGTTTTCAAACTCTTCGGCGAGAAGCTGAACTGGCGCGCCACCATGGACATGATGCTCGGTCGCTCATTACAGCTCACGATCGGCGCGCACGGGCTTCCAATATCGGCATTCTCCATCAACATGAGCGACTACGACTACGTCGCCTACGTCGAGCGATCGGCCCACAAGTGGCCGCTGTGTCCGGAGAATTTCTCGTTTTTCCTGGTCGAGGACAAAAGGCCAAAATTCTATCGCCTTCGACAGGACGTGATCGACATCGCCGGAGATTATACCCTCTACGACGAGCAGGATCGCTCCATCGGGCGCATCAATGGCGCTATCTTCACGCTCGGCGGCAAATGGCGGGGTCGGGTCCTGAGCGAGCACGCCAGCCCCCACCTGCTGACCGTGCTCGAACTCTTCTGCGGCATGCTCGCCTTCAACCGCTCCTGTCGCAAGCATCTGCGGCGGCTGGCGCACGATGTCCACACCGGAAAACTCATCCCGAAGCTGGAGACGCAAGAGAGCGATCTCTATCTCAATCCGCGCCGTGTTCGTTGAGCGCCACTGCAAGTTGCCCAAAAAACGTGTTTGCCTAAAAAATAAGCTATTTATTGCCACTTATGTAGGCACTCGGTGCCTTCATAACGATGCCTCGTCCCTAGTCCATTGAATTAACGAAGCGTTTGAGACTTCGATAAACTGGCACAATTCTTGTTAACCGGTTGCCTCGAACGCATGCACAAAGCCAGAAAGACCGGCTTGTAGCCGACGACTGCACAAAACCGCCGGGGGAGCAGACGACATGGATCAAATGCAGAAAGGGCTACAAGGCCTCAGCACGGGGGCAGATGTCCTCTTTCTATTGATGGGGGCTATTCTCGTTTTCGCCATGCATGGCGGTTTTGCCTTCCTCGAGGTCGGGACCGTTCGGCACAAGAACCAAGTCAATGCCTTGTGCAAGATCATCGTCGATTTTGCGATTTCCACCGTCTGCTACTTCGTCATCGGCTATTGGATCGCGCACGGGTTGGGATTTTTCGCCAGCGCCGAAGCCATTTCCGGCGGCGCGACGGGCTATGACCCGCAAGGCCTCACGCTGGTCAAATTCTTCTTCCTCGCGACATTCGCGGCCGCCATCCCCGCGATCATCTCCGGTGGCATTGCCGAGCGCGCGCGCTTCCTGCCGCAATGTGTGGCGTCCGCGCTGCTCGTCGCTTTTTTCTATCCCTTCTTCGAAGGCATGATCTGGGACAAGACGTTTGCGCTTCAGGAATCGTTCTTCGCGGCGAAGTTCGGCGCAGAGTTCAAAGACTTCGCGGGCTCCATCGTCGTGCACGCGTTCGGCGGCTGGGCTGCCCTCGCCGCCGTCTGGAAACTCGGCCCCCGGCTCGGACGCTACGACAAGGGCCGCTCTATGGCCTCGCCGCCGTCCTCGATCCCCTGGCTCGCCATGGGCTCGTGGCTGCTGTGCATCGGCTGGTTCGGCTTCAACGTGATGAGCGCGCAGACGCTCAAAACAGTGACCGGCCTCGTCGCCATCAACTCGCTGATGGCCATGTGTGGCGGCATTATCGCCGCGATGATCGCTGGCCGGAACGATCCGGGTTTCGTCCACAACGGGGCGCTTGCGGGTCTCGTCGCCGTGTGCGCGGGCTCCGATGTCATGCATCCGATCGGGGCATTGTTCGTCGGCGGCGTTGCCGGCGTCATCTTCGTGCACATGTTCCAGATCGCCACCAACAAGTGGCAAATCGACGACGTGCTGGGCGTCTGGCCTTTGCACGGACTGTGCGGCCTGTGGGGCGGCATTGCGTGCGGTATCTTCGGGCAGACGGCGTTCGGTGGCCTGGGTGGCGTGAGTTTCGCTGGCCAGCTCTTCGGTAGCTTGATGGGGGCCGGGTTCGGTCTTCTCTCCGGCTTCATCGTCTATTCGGCCGTCG
This sequence comes from Hyphomicrobiales bacterium, assembly GCA_031419415.1. Taxonomy (GTDB): domain Bacteria; phylum Pseudomonadota; class Alphaproteobacteria; order Rhizobiales; family Hyphomicrobiaceae. The sequence goes on from JANOKV010000057.1 coordinate 15,676, forward strand.
ACGCGGTGATGGGCCTGCGCATGACAGCCGACGAGGAACGCGCGGGCGCCGATCTCACCATCCACAAGATCAGCGCCAATCCCGAGGAGGATGTGCGTAGCGGGCGTATGTGAGTGGGGGGCGACATCTTGACCAAGCTTCCCAACATCGATCAGGCAGTCGTCGAGGACTCCAAACTCGCCGGCTACCTGCTCAGTTCGGCGCACCCCCAAGGAGGAGCCAAAGCGCGTTTTCTCATTGGCTTCGGCTTCTCGGACACCCGTTTGAACGAGGCGCGAGAGGCGTTTCTGGAGCATGCGCGTCGAAACGAGATTTCAGGCCTGCAACAGACGTCGTTCGGAACTCTGTATGAGATCGACGGTCCGCTGCCCAGTCCTGACGGGCGCAATCCGGTTGTACGCACCGTGTGGATGCAGGATATTGGCGCCGCCGCCCCGCGCCTTGTCACGATGCGACCTAGGCGGGGCCGCAGCGCGAGGAGAGGTCTATGATCGCGGAGCATGATCAAGTCGTGCTGACCAGAGACATGCCCGAACACGGACTGGTAGCAGGTGACATAGCTGCAGTTGTCGCCGTGCATCAGGCCGGCAAGGGCTTTACGCTGGAGTTCACGACGGTCGAGGGCGATACGGTTGCCATCGTGACGGTCGATGCCGCCGATGTCCGGCGTGCAAACGAACGCGAGGTGCCACACGTGAGGGCCGCCGAGTAGGGAATGTCTGCAATGGAAGAGCTTTTGACTGCTATAAAGTGATGCTTATGACCGGCTCCAAAAATCCTTCCACACTGGCGTTCTATACTGCAGCAGGCTTTGAACAGAACAAGACGGGCTTTCAAATCCGACGGTTGCCGGTACGGCAGGAAGGATAGCGCAGTCCGGCCCCCGCCGGATGCTAGATCAGCGCGGCCGGTCGAGAAGTGTTGCGAATCTCGGCTTTCCTGCCGCGCGCGCAACCCAAGACGTCACACCGTACCGAGGAGGAGCCATCCGAAATTCGTCTGCTCGAAAGGTGAGCACTTGCAACCAGAACAACGTGTCCGATCGGGCAGATGCCTGACATTCTGGACCGGGCTGATCTCTCACCCCATTGGCGACCTCCGCAGGCCTGCGCTAAGGTGCAGGCCCGTATTCGTCTGGACGGGGGCGCATACTTCGAGATGCCCCCTGCTTGGCCCTTCAGGAGGCACGCATGACAGCCCGCAGCCCCATGACCCTACAGCGCGTGGAACCCCAGTCGGTCGGCTTCGATAGCGCGCGCCTCGCCCGCATCCGCGAAGCGCTCGAGCGCGATATCCTGGCGGGGCTCATTCCCGGCGCCGTCGTGGGCGTCGCGCGCAAGGGGCGTCTGGCCTACCTCGAGGCTGTCGGCATGCGGGATGCCGCCAAGGCGCAGCCCATGTGGGCCGATGCCGTCTTCTCGATTGCGTCGATGACCAAGCCGATGACTTCGGTCGCCATCATGATGCTGCACGAGGAAGGGCGCCTGTTGCTCGGCGATCCGGTCGCCAAGCATCTGCCGTTGCTCGCTGGCATGATGGTCGCGAAATCCCCGACCGCCGCCACGCTCGAAGTCGAGCCGCAGAAGCGCGAAATGACGGTCCAGGATCTTCTTAGGCACACCTCTGGCCTCACCTATCGCGATCGCGGGCAGGGCGCTGCGTTCAAGGCCTATCCCGGCTCGTCGATCACAGCGTCGGTGAAATACGGACGCGATGAATTCCTCACCGAACTCGCCAAGGCCCCGCTCGTCTATCAGCCGGGCACCGTCTGGGAATATGGCTTTTCGACCGACATCCTCGGCCTCATCGTCGAAGCGGTATCGGGCAAGCGGCTGGGGGAGTTTTTAAAAGAGCGCCTATGGGGACCGCTCGGCATGGCCGATACCAGCTTCGATCTGCCCGAAGCGGCGCAGAGCCGGTATGCCCGCGCGCTGCCCAACGATCCTCTGACGGGCCAGCCGCAAGTCATTCACCACGCCACCGGGCAGACCACGAAATGGGAATCGGGCGGCGGCGGCGCAGTCTCGACGGTTGCCGACTACCTGCGATTTACGCAGATGCTGCTCGACGGTGGGTCACTCGGCGGCACGCGCATCCTGGGTCGCAAATCCGTGGCGCTGATGGCGGCCGACCACCTCGGCCCCGAAATCGAGAACCGCATTACGACGATGGACGCAGCCTGCAACGGCTACGGCTTCGGTCTGGGATTTGCGGTGCGCAAAACAGCGGGCGTGCCGGCGCTGCTCGGATCGGCGGGCGACTATTATTGGTCGGGCGTTTACGGCACCTACTTCTGGATCGATCCGGCCGAAGACCTGACTGTCGTGTTCATGGCTGCGGCGCCCGGCCCTATGCGCCTGCGCTACCGCCAACTCGTGCGCGCCCTCGTGTTGCAGGCCCTCGTCGACTGATCACGTCGGATTCGATCGATCCAAGACCGAAAGGCACTCCGACGATGACCGCCATTACCGGCCTCGAGGCGATGGTTCAGGGCAAACTGTTGTCGCCCTTCACACGGCTGCGACGGCTCCTCGAAAACGTGGCCCCCGGCCACGCCCGCCCGATCGAAATGACGGTCGGTGATCCCAATGAGGCGATGCCGGGCTTCGTCGTCGATCGTATGGCGGAAGCCAAGCACCTGCTCGGAGGCTATCCCGCCATTCGCGGCAGCGAAGACTTGCGCCGCACCATCGCTACCTGGATCGAACGCCGCTACGCCCTCGCCGGCCAGATCGATCCCTTGCGCGAAGTGCATCCGCTGAACGGATCGCGCGAAGGCCTCTTTTACGCCATTCTGCCGGCCGCCGGCCGCAAGCGGGTCGTGGGCACACCTGCTGTGCTGCTGCCCAACCCCTATTATCACACCTATCTGGGCGCGGTTTCCGCCATCAACGCGGAGCCGATCTTCCTCGACGCCACCCAAGCCACGGGCCACCTGCCCGACATCGACGCCCTGGCCAAGGACACCGCCACGCTCGAGCGGACGATCGCCTTCTATTTGTGCTCTCCCGCCAACCCGCAAGGCGCCGTCGCCAGTCCGGCCTATATCGCCAAGGCTCTCGAGCTCGCGCGCCGCTACGACTTCATGCTGTTTTTCGACGAGTGCTACTCCGAGATCTACACTGGCGAGGCCCCCACCGGCGGCCTTCAGGTTGCAGCCGCGACGCCTGACCGCTTCAAGAATCTCGTCGTCTTCAATTCTCTGTCGAAACGCTCGAATTTACCCGGCTTGCGCTCGGGGTTCGTGGCCGGGGACGGCGATTTCATCGAAACGTTGGCCGAAGTGCGCAACATCGTTGGCCCCCAGATGCCGGGCATTGTCCAGCACGCCTCGATCGGGGTGTGGTCGGAGGAGCAGCACGTCGGCTCCATCCGGCAGGCCTACCGAGCTAAATTCGATATATGCGACGAGGTGTTAGGCTCACAATTCGGCTATCGCCGGCCCGCCGGCGGCTTCTTTCTGTGGCTCGATATGACACATTTGGGCGGCGGCGGTGACGCCACGGTAACCCTCTGGAAAGACGTGGGTGTCAGGGTCGTGCCAGGTGCCTATCTGGCGCAGACCAATCGCGAGGGGGTCAACCCGGGCGAAAAGTATGTGCGCGTCGCGCTGGTTCATCCCGCAGCGACCATCCGGGAGGCGCTGGAACGTGTGGTTTCTGTCCGGGCTTGAGTTCAAAACGCGTCCATGTCGTTCGAACCTATCGATCGATCATCGCGGCCGCTCCTTCCAGGTGACCTGGAGGGCCGGCTCAGCGGCTGGGTCATGCATGCTGCGGGCGCTGCGCTCGCCAGCATAGCGTTGGCTGGTTGGCTCTGCCTCGCGACGTGGTCGGCGCACGACCCCAGCCTGACGCATGCGACCGGTGGCGCCGTTCGTAATTGGCTCGGCCCCATCGGCGCCATCGTGTCCGATCTCCTGCTCCAGACATTGGGCTTTGCCGCCGTTTTGACGTTTCTGGGGTTTGCCGCAGCCGGCCTGGAACTCGTGATGAGCGAGGGACTGGTGCGCATCAAGCAGCGGCTCGTGCTGTTTCCGCTGGCCATCCTTGCGCTCGCTGGAGCCTCGAGCGCGCTGCCGACCCCGGCGACCTGGCCCCTGCGACATGGCTTGGGCGGCATCGTCGGAGATGCCCTCGAGGGCTACGCGACGAACGCCATGACAAGCCTCGATCCCAGACTTTCCCATCTCTTGGCCGGCCTTGCGCTCTTCGCCGTGGGAATGTGCCTGCTGTCCAGCGGCCTGGCCCTATCGCATCGGCATTGGCTGCGCCTGCTTCGGTCCTCGAGGCGGATGCCTCGTGATGGACTTTTCTCTCGGCTGGGTGGAGCCGCACGGATGCTTTTCCGGCTGATGAGCCCGGCACGCTCGGACTATGGCCCGGCAACCGCATCGTCGTTGCGCTTGCCCGCCCCAGCGCACGCTCGCTTGGAACCCGTCCTCGACGTCCCCTATCGTTCTTGGCCGGCAGCGCCACCGCCATCGCAGCGTCTGCCTGTCATCGAGCCCACCACCCTCGAAGACCCGACGTCGTTGCCCGCATTCCTCAGCAAACTGGCGCGCGATCGGCCCCCTGGCTCAATTCCACGGCAAGCCGATAGCCCGCTCCATCGCGGTCTGGAATTCGATGACTACACCGAGCGGGAAAGTCGTGCGATGGCGCACCGCTTTGCGCCCACACCAAACACAGCCGTCGCCCCGACGCCGAAAAGCAAACCGAAGCTGCGCCGTGGCGTTCTGCCGACACGCGTGGCGGCCCAACCGTGGCGTCTGCCCGCCCTCAATCTTCTGAAGCGGGTGACCGCCAGCCGGCCGGGTCCCGAAGTTGCAGGTCCCGTGCTGCGCGGCAACGCCCGGCTGCTCGAGGACGTGCTCGCCGATTTCAGCATCAAAGGCGAGGTGAAGGCCATTCGACCCGGCCCCGTCGTCACTCTGTTCGAGCTGGAGCCAGCGCGCGGCACAAAAGCCGCCCGTGTCATTGGTCTCGCCGACGACATTGCCCGGTCCATGAGCGCCGCATCGGCCCGGATCGCACCGGTTGCGGGCCGCACCACGATCGGCATCGAGCTGCCGAACGTGCGCCGCGAAATGGTGCAGTTGCGGGAATTGTTCGAAGCGGAAGCTTGGCAAGCGCTGGATGCGCGCCTGCCATTGGCGCTCGGTAAATCGATTGGCGGCGAGCCCGTGTTCGCCGATCTGGCGCGCATGCCGCACCTGCTCGTCGCCGGCACCACCGGGTCGGGCAAGTCGGTCGGCCTCAACGCCATGATCCTGTCGCTGCTCTATCGCTTGGGGCCAAGCGACTGCCGCCTACTCATGATCGACCCGAAAATGCTCGAGCTGTCGGTCTACAACGGCGTGCCCCACCTGTTGGCGCCGGTGATCACGGACGCGGCCCACGCCGCCGAAGCCCTGCGCTGGGCGGTCGGCGAAATGGAAGAGCGCATGAAGCGC
>JANOKV010000058.1:0-10627 GCA_031419415.1 Hyphomicrobiales bacterium
GGCAAGGCTGTGGATGAACGGTGGACAAGAATCTTGTCCTCATCGTCCAGCCGACTGTGGCGCGTGGGCACCGCTGCAGCGCATCAAAAGCCGTCGTTGCCGGTCAAGCCGCTGCGAAATCTAAACGAATCGTTTACGCAGCAGCCATGCACCTAGTGCAGGTCGTGCGTATCGCCCGCGTCGCGTCAGGCAAGGCGACTTGTGGACAACTTCCCACCCTGTGATTGGGGAAGTTTTGCACAGGCAGCCGCTGGCCTCGACGAGATCAGAGCTCAGTCGTCCAGCCGTACCGTCACCGACCATCTGGCCGCGCGCCAGTGGAGTTCGGGCGATAGCGGCAGTGCTCCTCGGCCCGCGGGTCGGGGTTCGGACGTGGTGGAGTTCACACGTGGGTGTCTTCGAACGCGAACGCGAGACCCGCCACATGTTGGGCGTCGGGCCGTCTTGCACGAGAGGTTAGGGGGCCTCTACAGATGAGACATGTGTTGGGAATACTTGGTATTTTAGCAGCCGGCGTACTACTCGCCGTGTCTGCGGCAATGAACTGGCGTTTCGGTTTCAGTCTCGGCAAAACCGAGATGGATGGCCAGATTTACGGGGCCGCCAGTGCGGCAGCCGACGTCTTCAAGGCGCTGGTGCCGTTTTTCTTGTTCGCCGCTATTCGCAACCGTATGTGGGCGCAGGCTGCGGCCTCGGTCGTCGTATGGGTGGTCGTGACGGCCTATTCACTGACGTCGGCACTCGGGCATGCCGCTTTGAACCGTCAGGATTCGACGGGGCAACGCGCCGTCCAAGCACAGTCCTATAAGGACCTGCGCGCCGACCTGAAGCGCGCCGAAGACCAGATGAGCTGGATTCCCCAGCATCGTCCGGCCATGACCGTGGTTGCCGATCTGGCCACACTTAAGAACCAGCGCGAATGGGGCTGGACGTCCGGTTGCACCGAAGTCGTCAACAAGGGCCAACGTGAGTTCTGCCAGAAGGTGAATGGGTTCGGCGCTGAATTGGCTTCGGCGCAACAGGCCGACCTGCTCAGCAAGCAAATTGCTCAACTCAAGAAGGAACTCAGCACGACAGAAACGACGGCTGCGCACTCCGAAGCCGATCCGCAGGCTGCCGTTCTCGCCAAGTTGTTGGCGTTCGTCGGTCTCGGCGACGTCAAGGTCGACGACGTGCAGACGTCGCTGACGATCTTCGTTGCTCTGCTGCTCGAAGTTGGTTCGGGCTTTGGTCTCTACGTCGCGTGCAGTCAGTGGCGCCTCTATGACAGCGCTACGCAGCCAGTCTTGCGCACGGTTATCGCCTCGGCGGTTCAATCGGCTCGGGCCCCTGTCGCATCGAGCGTGTTGATTGCACAGAAACCGGCAGCGATTGCCAACGACAACAAATCGGTGCCCACCCAGAGGATGGTGGCGCCGGACGATGATGTGGAACGCTACAGGAAAGAACGGATTGAACACACGGATGGCTCAAGTCTGACAGCGACGACACTCTACGAGGACTATTGTGCCTGGTGTGAAGAACAACAGAAAGAACCACTCGCACTACCGACATTCGGACGAGAACTCGGTGAACTGGGCGTACCTAAAGCGAAGATTGCTGGACGCGTGAGATACATCGGCATTGCGCTCAAACCTCAACTTCCAGAAGAGGACAGACGCCTGCCGGTACCAACCTCGAAAGCCGCATAGCACGGCTCGAAACTAGAGTTCATGGGGGGCCGCGCAAGCGGCCCTTTCCTTTTGCGGGGTCGGCGATCGTTCGCCGGCCCCGTTGCACATTTCAGAGCCGCCTCGTAAACCTTGGCCTCAGCAGCCTGCCCCGTCAGGCGCCCGAATTCAGGAGTGCGGCATGGGACCGGAAAACGGACAACGCTTCTATATCGACGGCGCCTGGGTAGCGCCCACGACTTCCCGCCTGATCGATGTTATCGATCCCTCTACGGAGCAGGCGTTGGGGCAGGTGGCCTTGGGCGCGTCCGAAGACGTCGATGCGGCTGTGGCTGCGGCCCGGCGCGCGTTCGAGGCCTACTCTCAGACCAGCCGCGAGGCGCGCATGGCGCTGCTCGACAAGGTCGCGGCCGTCTACAAGCGCCGTTTCACCGAGATGGGAGAGACGATCAGTCGGGAGATGGGGGCGCCGATCGGCTTTGCCACCCGTTTTCAGGCGGGCGCCGGCATGGGCCATTTTCGCGTGGCGCGCGACCTGCTGAAGGATTTCCACTTCGGAGAAACGAGCGGATCGACGACGATCATTCGCGAACCGATTGGGGTGATCGGGATGATCACGCCGTGGAATTGGCCCGCCAATCAAATTTGCTGCAAGGTCGCAGCCGCGCTCGCAGCGGGATGCACGATGGTGCTGAAACCGTCGGAAGTGGCCCCCTATTCAGCGGTTCTGATCGCCGAGATGCTCGATGAAGCCGGCGTGCCCAAGGGCGTTTTCAACCTCGTTCATGGCGACGCAGCGGTGGGCCAGGCCATCGCCTCCCATTCCGGCATCGATTGCATCTCTTTCACCGGCTCGACGCGGGCCGGGATCGATGTCGCCATACGCGCCGCGCCAACCGTCAAGCGCGTGGGACAGGAGCTGGGGGGCAAATCGGCAAACGTCCTGCTCGACGATGTGGACCTCGTGCAGGCGGTGACGGAAGGCGTGAAGCTGTGCTTGCGAAACTCAGGCCAGTCCTGCAATGCGCCAACGCGCATGCTGGTGCCTCGGGCGCGCATGGCAGAAGCCGCGCGCATCGCCAAAGAGGTGGCGGACGCCATCAAGGTCGGCAATCCCAACGAGCCGGCAACGGAGATGGGACCCGTCGTTTCCGATGTGCAGTGGCGAAAAATTCAAGCGTTGATCGAGATCGGCGTGCGCGAGGGCGCAACCCTCGTTACCGGCGGGACAGGCAGACCTGCTGGCTTGGATATCGGATATTTCGTCAAACCGACCGTCTTCTCCAACGTCACTCCGGACATGGCCATCGCGAAGGAGGAAGTTTTCGGTCCAGTCCTCGCCATCATGGGCTACGACACGGACGACGAGGCCGTGGCCATCGCCAACGATCATCCGTTCGGTCTCGCGGGTTACGTCAGCGGTAAGGATACGGAGCGGGCGCGTCGCGTGGCGGGTCGCATTCGCGCCGGGATGGTGACAATCAATATGGCGCCGGCTGATGCGACGGCCCCATTCGGTGGCTATCGCCAGTCGGGCAACGGGCGCGAATGGGGCCGCTATGGCATCGAGGAGTATCTTGAGGTCAAAGCCGTCATGGCCGCGAAGGCCGGTTGATCTTGCGGCCGGCCGAGCGTGCCCGCCACACCGTGAAGCGGCCGTCGTCGGCGAGTATGTCGATGGCGCTGAATACGGCCTCGAGCAGTGGCCGCACTTTGACGCGGCGCTGCACGACGAATTGCAACACGCCGCCGATTACGAGGTGGGCCGAGGCTTCGGCAATCAGCCGCCGGAGCACTTCGGGGTTCTCGGCCACACCATCGTGGATGGGCGGGTTGGACAGGATCGCGTCGTAACGCTGCGCGCCGACGGTTCGCAGACGATCCCCAGCGATGGTACGGGCGTCGGGTACGTTTTCGCGCGCCGCCACGAGAGCCAGGGCATCGTTGTCGATGAGATCGAGGTGGACAGTGGCGTGTCTTTCGCGAACGGCGGCAGCAATGACGCCGGCGCCCGCCGCATAGTCGAGCACGTGCGCACCGGGAGCGAGCGTCGGAAGATGCGTCAGCAGGAGCCGCGTCCCGTCATCGAGGCGGCCGTGGGCAAAGAGGCCGGGATAGACGATCCAGGGCCGAGGGCCAGACCCGAGGTCGATCGAGGCAACCTGACGCCAGTCTGGGAGGTTGCCGCGCAACCCCGCAATCTCGGCGCGGCGCGGACCAGTGATGACGCGGCAATGGCGGCGCGTATCGAGCGTTGTGACATCGTCGACGAAACGGTCCAGTCGCGCGCCAGCCGATCGAATGCCCTCGTCGTTGGCGCCGAAGACGGTGATCGGTGCGTTGGCGGCGAGTTCCGAAGCGATCGCATCGAGGAGGAAGTCCAGCTCCTGTTTCGATTTGGGCATGCGGACCAACGCCGACGAATAGGCGCCATGGGCGGGCCATGCCGTTGCCGCCACGTCCGTCCCGGTGCGGCGTGTCCATACCGCTGGCTGCCCTCCGATAGCCTTCAACGCCGCAACGAGCCGCGCATCTGTGCTGCCGGCGAGGAGGGGGGCTGCACCGCTGGTAATATCGGGAAGAACACCGATCAAGACGTCTATTGCGGGATCGACGCCGCTTTCTGCCGACCGTGCCTCCGCCATTACGCGACCACCTTTTCTTCGGAGTGGCACAGGTCTGCGATGACGCACGTTTCGCACTTGGGTCGCCGGGCCAGGCAAGTGTAGCGCCCGTGCAAAATGAGCCAATGATGGGCATGGTAGAGGTAGTCGTCGGGTATGGCGGTCATCAGGTCCGCTTCGACGGCGTCGGGTGTCTTGCCCTTGGATAGCTTCAATCGATGCGCAACGCGGAACACGTGGGTATCCACCGCCATCGTTTTTTGCCCGAACGCCATGCTCAGCACCACGTTCGCGGTCTTGCGGCCGACACCGGGAAGGGTCGTCAAGGCGTCGCGGTCGGCGGGCACCACGCTGCCGAACTCCGCGATCAGGCGTTCTGACAGGGCGATGACGTTTTTTGCCTTGTTGCGATAGAGCCCAATGGTCTTGATGGCGTCCTGGACACGCTCGACACCCAGAGCCAACATTTTCTCCGGCGTATCGGCGGCGCTAAAGAGGGCCCGCGTCGCTTTGTTGACGCCCGCGTCCGTGGCCTGCGCCGATAGGACAACGGCGACGAGGAGGGTGAAAGGATTGGTATGTTCGAGCTCGCCCTTCGGCTCCGCGGTGACCGCCTGGAAACGGCGAAACATTTCACCGATCATTGCCGGAGCGGCCCGTGCAGGGCGTCGGGCGACGGGAGCAGGTTTCGCGGACCCGACGCCAGGGCGGGCTGCGGGGACGTGTCGTTTTGCGGGTTTGTCGGCGCGCGGCATCGGGTGTTCTTCTGGGACAGGTGTGAAAGTGGAATAGTCATGAACGAGTTCGGTCCGCAGATGCAAGCCCGGCCTGGTTCGGTTCCCCAGCGGTGGGTGCTGACCTCGCATCGCTCGCTCGGACGCACGGGCTTCGTGACGTTGATGGCCCTGCTCTGCGCCGTCAGTTTCGTGGCCGGGCTCGTGTTCTCGTTGATGGGGGCGTGGCCGGTGGCTGGGTTCTTCGGCTTCGATGTGCTTCTCGTCTGGATCGCCTTCAAACTCAACTACAGGGCCGGTCGGCGGTATGAGACGGTGGACCTCGATCGTCACGCCTTGGTGGTCACCCAGGTCCAGCCCTCGGGACGGCAGCAGGCCTTTACGTTCAACCCCTATTGGGTACGCGTCCAGCTCGACGAGGCCATCGACGGTCGCACGCGACTGCACCTCGCTTTGCGCGACCGCAAATTCATATTCGGAATGGGGCTCAATGACGACGAGCGGCGCGAATTCGCCCAGATCCTCGCCGGAGCGCTGGCCGAGGCGCGGCGGTAGCCGTCGGTTTTGATCGGGATAATCGGGATTGGCCCCAGGTTTCGGGTCGTCGCGGCGCGCTATCGCTTCTAATGTCGCGAGCAATGCCGCTGCAACGCGAGGTTCGCCATGCTGCACGTCTCGAAGCCTGACAATTCGCTCGCACTTCCCGCCGCTACGCCTGACTATCATCACATTCGCCGGGCGATCGCCTTCCTCACCGAGAATTGGCAGGACCAGCCCTCACTCGAGCGCCTGGCGGCTCATCTGGGGATTGGGTCCACCCACACACAGAAGTTGTTCACGCGCTGGTGCGGCCTTTCCCCGAAGGAGTTCGTGCAGGCGATCACGATCGATCATGCGCGCAGCCTCCTGGAGGGATCGTCGAGCCTGCTATCGACAGCGCACGAGGTGGGGCTGTCCGGTTCGAGCCGCCTGCACGACCTCTTCGTCACGCACGAAGCCATGACGCCTGGCGATTACAAGCGTCGCGGGGATGGCCTCGAGATCGGTTACGGCTTTCATGCGTCACCGTTCGGCGAAGCTCTCGTGATGGCGACGGCGCGGGGCGTGGCGGGCCTGGCTTTCATCGACGAAGACAAGGGACAGACGCGGGAGGACGCCTTGGCTGACATGACGCGGCGCTGGCCGGCGGCGCGGTTCGTGGAGGCGGCTGCCCAGACGGCCGTGCATTCCGGCCGTATTTTCGAATCCAACCAATGGCGCGCCGAACAGCCGGTGCGGTTGGTGCTGATCGGCTCGGATTTCGAAGTGCGGGTCTGGGAGACGCTGCTCAAAATCCCGATGGGGCGGGCTGTCAGCTACGGTGATATTGCCCGGCATCTAGGAACGCCATCGGCGTCGCGCGCGGTCGGCACGGCCGTGGGTCGCAACCCGATCTCGTTCGTGGTGCCTTGCCATCGCGTCATGCGTGGGGACGGCAACCTGGGCGGCTATCACTGGGGATTGACGCGCAAGCGCGCGCTGATTGGTTGGGAGTGCGGGCGGGTTCGACAGTAGCCGTTCAGGCGACCGCCGCCACAAGTTCGCGGGCAATCCGCGCGACGTCGGCGACGGATCGGCCGGGGCTATAGAGCGACGAGCCCGTGCCAAAACCCGATGCGCCCGCCGCTTTGTAAGCGGGAATATTGGACGCGGAAATCCCCCCGACGGGGATGAGGCATGCTGATTTGGGCAACACGGCGCGCATGGCCTTGACCACAGCAGGGCTGATCATTTCGGCCGGGAACAGCTTCAACGCATCGGCGCCAGCGGCCAGAGCGGCGAATGCTTCCGTGGGCGTGGCCACGCCCGGCGCACAGATGAGGCCGGCGGACTTGGCAGCGCGGATCACGACGGGATCGGAATGCGGCATCACGATGAGCCGGCCACCCACCTTGGCGACATCCTGAACGTCTGTCGGTGTCATCACCGTACCGGCCCCAACGAGTGCGCGGTCACCGAAGGTCTTGGCCAAGATCCCAATCGACGCCATCGGATCGGGCGAATTCAGGGGCACTTCCATGATGCGAAACCCTGCGTCGAACAGGGCTTGGCCGATGGCGGCGGCTTCATCGGGTCGGATACCCCGCAGAACGGCAACCAGCGGGCAGGCGGCGAGGGCGGCGTCGAAGGTGATCATGAGATGTGTCCGATGAGGCCAGATGCTCGAGCAATCGCGATGAGGCCCGCGACGGCGCAATCGGGGGGAGCGGTGCGGCTACGAACGTCCAAATGGTCCGCAGCCATACGATAGCGCATCTCGAGATCGTGCGCGCCCAGGATGATGAGCTCGCGCGCGCCACGTCGTAGACCTTCGCGCATCTCCGAACCAATCAGGAGGCCGGAGAGGTAGTCAGCGCTGTCCGCTTCGTCGAGTTCACCGAAGAGGGCCAGCGTGCGCGTGGAGAAGATGCGGTGCAGCAGGGCACCCGGCCCAGCGGCACGTTCTGCCGAGGCATCCAAACCGCGACGAAAACCCGATTCGGAAAGGCCGCTATCTGCCATCATGCGGCCGAGGATGGTGTGGCCGCGTAGCGCCGCGTAGACTTCGCCCGTCATGTAGGTCTCGAAACCGACGATTGTCTGGTCCTCGACGCTGATCCATTTGGCATGCGTGCCGGGATGTACGCAGATGGCCGTGTCGAGCCCCAGGCGCGCGATGGCGCCGAGGATTTGCGTTTCCTCGCCGCGCATCACGTCGGGAGCATCGCCAGCGGTGCGCACATCGACGCCCGGGACGATGCCGATGACGCCGATGCCGGGTTCCTCGAAGGTGGTGATGCCCGAGCTGATGCTGGCGAGCGTCGCGGGACAGGGAACGTAAGGCACTTCCCGCCAACCCTGGCGGCTACCGACCATGCCGCACATCAGGATGGGGAGATCGGTTCCCATCTGCCGCCACGGGGCGATGGCCCCACGCAGCACCTCGGCAAACCGACCGTCGACCGCCAGTATGCCTTGGGGCTTCTCGCATCGGTCGAGGACGGCTCCGTCAGCATCGGCCAGCGCCGCGCGAAACGACGTCGTCCCCCAGTCGATGGCGATCAGGCAGGCGGTCATGCTGCTGCTTTCGGTGCGTATGTGGGTTTCAACGGTACTCGGTGGATCGAGTTCCAGAGCGGGACACCGGACGCAGCATCACGCTTTCCGCAGAAAATCGAAATCGCAGCCGTCGGGCGCTTGCATGACGGAGCCCCGGAAGAGGCGATCATAGCCTCGATCGGGAAGGCTGGTCGGCAGTTTTTCCCAGACTGCGCGGCGCTTGGCGAGTTCGGCATCATCGACGAGCAGATCGAGGCGGCGATTCTTCACGGAAAGCTGCACTCGGTCGCCGGTGCGCACCAGCGCCAGAGGACCGCCGGCTGCGGCTTCGGGCGCGACGTGCAGCACGATCGTGCCGTAGGCGGTGCCCGACATGCGGGCATCGGAAATGCGCACCATGTCTTTGACGCCGGCCGCGAGCAGTTTTTTTGGTATGGGCAGGAAGCCGGCCTCGGGCATGCCAGCTTCGGAGCGAGGCCCGGTGTTCGTCAAGATCAAGAAGTCATCGGCAGTGACGTCGAGATCAGGGGCGTCGATCCGCGCCGCCATGTCGGCGAGGTTGTCGAATACCACGGCGCGTCCAATCTTTTCGAAGAGGGAGGGCGTCGCCGCCGACCGCTTGATGATCGCGCCATTGGGGGCGAGTGAACCAAACACCGCGACCAAGCCGCCTTCGGGTTCGATGGGTTCGGCTCTCGACTTGATGACGCGACGGTCGACGTAGGCGCCTTCCTCGTTGGCCAGTCGCTCGCCCAGCGTTTCACCGGTGATCGTCATGCAGTCCAGATGAAGTAGCGGTTTCAGCTCGCGCATGACGGCGCCAATGCCGCCCGCAGCGTAGAAGTCCTCCATGTAGAACTCGTTGCCGACCGGCTTGACGGCGGCGAGCACGGGTGTGGTGTCGGACAGTTCGTTGAAGCGGTTCAAATCGAGCTTGACGCCGACGCGCCCTGCGATGGCGGCGAGATGGATGACGCCGTTGGTCGATCCACCCAGAGCGAGCAGCACGCGCGCGGCGTTCTCGATCGATTTTTCGGTGATGATCTGGGCGGGCGCGATATTCAGACGGACGAGCGCCACGGCAGCCGCGCCCGACGCTTCGGCGGCGCGGAGCCGGTCGGCGTGTACGGCTGGAATAGCAGCTGTGCCCGGCAGCGTCATGCCCAGCGCTTCGGCAATGGCCGCCATCGTCGAGGCAGTGCCCATCACGGCGCAACTGCCCGCCGTCGTGACGAGACGACCCTCGACCTCTTCGATATCCGCCTGGCCCATCCGACCAGCGCGATATTCCATCCAGAACCGCCGACAATCGGTGCAGGCGCCGACGCGATGATCTTTATAGCGGCCGGTCATCTGCGGGCCACCGATGAGCTGGATCGCGGGCTTGCCGGCGCTGGCCGCCCCCATGAGCTGGGCGGGAACCGTTTTATCGCACGCGCCCAGAAGTACGACTGCATCCATGGGCTGGGCGCGGATCATTTCCTCCGTGTCCATGGCCATGAGATTGCGGAATTTCATCGAGTTGGGCGCCAGCGTCGACTCGTGCAGCGAGATGGTGGGGAATTCGAGCGCCAAACCGCCAGCCGCTGCCACGCCGCGCTTCACGGCTTCGACGAGTTCGGGAAAGTGGCGGTGGCACGGGTTGAACTTGCTGAACGTGTTGGCGATGCCGACCACGGGTCGCTTCAGTTCGTCGGCGGAATAGCCCATCGACTTGGCGAAAGCGCGGCGCATGTAGATCGAGAAATCGCGATCGCCATAATTTTGCAAACCGCGCAGAAACCCGCGCTCGGCATCGGCTGCGCCCGCTTTCGTCCCATTGGTCGACTTTGCTTTTTTCGCCATGGCCATTCCCCGTTTGGACGCGCTGCGAGCGGGTCGGTGTGATGCCAGCCCTTTCTAAACCGGTCGCTGCGGCTTGCACCAGGGCTTCCCGCCCGTCGACGGACGTTTCGTATTTACGAAACATCAACCATTCGGTGGAAAGAGTTCGTTAACCAAGTCTGCCAGTCCCAGGAGCAGTCGCGTCATGTCCTTGAAGATGGAGTATGCCCCCGCTCGCGTGACCTCGAGCCTCAATGAGGTCAACAACGACACCGGCCGGATGGCCTTTTGCGGTCCCTACGTGCTGTCGGCGATCACGGGCTATCCGATCAGCAGCGTCGAAGACGAGATTCGCGCCTATCGAGAAATTCCCGAGGGCAGACGGCCGATCATCAAAGGGACCTATGCCGAAGAGGTGGCAGCGGCGCTGGCTCGCTTCGGCTATCGCATGGACATGAAGGAGAGTTATCTCCACCTCGAGCGCCAGAAGCGTCCCTCCGTGTGGACCTGGATGCAGAAGCCTCGCAGCGCCTGGTCGCATTACATTCTCGCCATTCACAGAGGCAAGGATGGCCACTGGATCCTGATCAAAGGCGTCAAAGGCTGCGACACCTACAGCCTCGGAAAATGGCAGTTCGTCGTCGATGGCCCGCACAAAGGGTGCAAGATCATGGAGATCTTCGAGGTGCGCAAGGAG
>JANOKV010000059.1:0-5501 GCA_031419415.1 Hyphomicrobiales bacterium
CTCGAAGATCGACGGATCGCCCATCCAACTGGTGATATCGGCGCGAACGCGATAGGGGCGAATGAAGGGGACGATCCACAGGCCATCGGGTTTTGCGTCCACGAGGACGGTGGTGCCGACGTTCGGGCGGCTCGTCGCCAACATTCCGGTGACACGGTTCTTCTTGAAAAGAGCGATGACCTCGGCTGGTTGCAAGTAGGGATTGGGCTCCCAATTGTAATGCAGGTGGGCATCGAAAATATCGATGGGTTCCTGGGCTGGAGCGTTATGAACCGATCCGGCCAAGCAGCCGACGATAGCGAGCAGCAACACGCGGTTTCGAAACATGAACAGTCGTCTCCCTACCGGCTGAGCGACCGACTGTATCACCAGTCGTGGCCGGTCGGCTTCGACTTTGGTCCGAATTGTGCACACGGCCTCGAATGTGCATAGGTTGCCCATGGCGCGGCCTCGACTGGATGGTTTGGATGCGTTTCCTTTTTGGCCCCCGATTTTGCACTCCCATGTTGCGCCTTCTGGGCGGACTTTTCGTCGCCCTGACAATCGTGGGATCAGCAAACGCCGACGAGTTGGGCCATAAGCGCCCCCGCGGCGTCGACATGAGCCCTCTGTTTGCCCTCGACACGCACGACGGCCGCAAATTCTCCCGTGAGGCTATCCGTGGTCGGCCATTCATTCTCGCTTTGGGATTTACCAATTGCCCCGATGTCTGCCCCACGACACTGCTGGACCTGTCGAACCATCTGGCGGCCCTCGGCCCCCAGGGTGACAAGATTGGCGTACACTTCATGACCGTCGATCCGGAGCGCGACACAGTCGATCACCTGAATGCCTATCTGCGCTCGTTCGACCCCCGGATCGTGGGACTGACCGGCCACGCCGGCGACATTGCGGCGGTCGCCAATAGCTTGGATGCCTACTACGAACGGGTCGAGGGCAAGGCGGGCGGGTACACGTTCGACCATACGTTGAAAGTGGCGTTCTTCGATCGGTATGGGCTGTTGGCTGCCAACATCGACCTCGTCCGGACATCGAACGAACGCGTCAAGGCCGTCATCGAACGCCTCTTGGCGCAATAGGGCCAGCAGGCGCGGCCAACCGCATCAGCACCCCCCCAGATCGCTGGCTGGCGCGTTCTTCGGCGCGTTCGGGCGGGTCCAAGCGAGCACGGTGTAACTGGTGACCCGGCCGGGAATGACCTCGACGACCGCTTCACGCACGAACGTCGCTCCACGCGGGGTCATGGCGCGCGCCTGGACTCGGAACACACGTTGCGACGATGACACCGCAAATGACGGTGGCAGACGGTTGCGCTGACCCAAGGTGGCCGCCCCAGTCGCAGGGTTGGCGGCGCTCCCGTTCAGGATGTCGATCAGTTGAGGCGACATTTTTCCGACATCGACGCCCGGCAACCCGGAATAAACGGTCACGAACGGGCGCAGGCGCGCGAGCAGTTCAGAATTGACTCCCAGAACGCGCGCCAGTTCTTCCGGCGCAGCGAATGGAGCGTTCCGGGGACCGGCACGACCCGCGTCGCGATAGTCGGCGGCTTCGGCCCCATCTGGCCGTTTGGTGCTATCGGGATCGCGCCAATCGAGCATGCGGGCGACCAAGATGCGCGCTTCGTCGGCCGGACGACCGACGCCGACCACGAGCGCATGCAGGAGGTCTTCGCCCGACGCGTTGAGATCGACCCGGCCAGCCTCGTCGGATACGGTGATCGCCACCACCGCGCTGCCGATACCGCAGGAGCGGGTCTGCCCATCCGGCAAGAAGCGACGTCGCCACGTGCGATCGGAGGCGGCGTTGACGAGATCGGCAATACTCAAGTTGACCCCGGCATCGGCCAATGCGGCGGCTTCGGCGCTGGCGGCGTCCGCCGAGGCTTCCTGGACGTGGGAGCGCGTCGCCACCGTGAACCCGACAATGGCCTGAGCCAAAAAGCCGATCACCCACAGCACGGCAATGAGGATGAAACCAGCCTCGCGCCTTGGGCGACGCCCGCGCGTGCCGATCGATCGTTCAGCGTTGCAGGCGATCGACCTGTTCGCGCCGGTCAGGCGGGCCTTCGCGATGCGGACGTGTCGCAAAATTGAGCTTTCCACGGAACTCGTCCACGATGTTTCTCATCTGATGGCGATCATTTACGATCCGGGGCGTGATCGCAATCAGCAGCTCTGTGCGCTGGATGGTGTCGGTCTTGTTCTTGAAGAGGTTGCCGACGACCGGAATGGAGCCGAACAGGGGGATCTGGTCCCGGGCGCGGGTGGCGCGATCCTGCATCATGCCGGCCAGCACCACGCTTTCCCCATCGGAAACCGCCACGGTGGTTTTGATGCGGCGCTGCTGGATGGTCGGGGAATCGATTGTCGAGCTCGTGGTGGGCACGACATCGGAGACCTCCTGCTCGATATCGAGCAGGACGCGGCCCTTATCGCTGATGCGCGGCGTGATCCCCAGAATGATGCCCGTACTGCGGAAGGTGATGGCGTTCACGATCGGCGAGCCGGGGGCCAGCACACCGACCGCCGATTGCGTGGCGACCGGCACTTCGTCACCGACCTGGAGCACAGCCTTCTTGTTGTCGATCACCATGAGAGTTGGCGACGACACGATATTCACGTCGGTAATCGTGCCTAGCGCGTTGAGGACGACCTGCACGTTCGGCGAATTGAGGAAGTACGAAAAACCAGGGAAGACAGGCGCAATGGCGCCGATGGCACTGTCGCTGAGCTGGAACTTGCTCTGGTTGCGTTCAAAAAACCAGCGCAGGCCGAGCTTGAGTTGATCGTTGAGGGTCACTTCCGCAATCGTTGCTTCGAGCAACACCTGGGCGGGGGCAACATCGACGCGGTCGAGGATTTGGCGCACGCGACGCCACTCACTCGCGGTGGCCGTGACGATGACGGAATTGTTCTGCTCGTCGGCAACGATACTGATGCCCGACAGGCGATCATCCAGCGGGCGACCTTGGCCGTCGATCGCCTTTGCAGCCCCCGTTGGACTGATGGCTGGCGTCGCAAAGCCGGTGGCACGGCCAGCCTCGGCCGGGGACACGAGGATCGCATCGGCGATGCCCGCCGGACCCGAACCCGTCACCGGCGTTCTGGGAGGACCCGGAATACCTGGAGCGATCGTATCGAAGACGGGCACCCCACCCGGCGACGAGGGCACGAGCTGGGTCGATCCCGACGTGGCCCCGGCGGCCGTCTGCCCGCCGCCGCGCGATGGGTCCTGGCTGCCGTAGATCTTTTGCAGCAACTGAGCCAGCTCGACCGCTGGGCGATTTTGCACGTGATAGACGTGCACCTGCTTGTCGGTCGTCTGTCCGACCATATCGAGCTTGCGAATCCAGGTCTGGGCGCGGCGCAACAGCTCCTGTCGCGGTGTGACGACGAGCACGGCCTTGAGCCGCCGATTGGGGATGAAACGGACGATCCCTTTGCCCACCATCTCCCGATCGTTGGCGAAGATCGTATCGAGTTCCTGCGCAATGGCCTCCGGATCTGCCGACTCCAGGGGATACATGGCGAATGACATCCCCCGCATCCAATCGACATCGAACACGCTGACCGAATCAGCCAGCGTTGCAAGATCGCTCCGATTACCGGTGAGGATGAGGACGTTGCGCTGCGCATCCGCCCTGACCACGCTGTTGCGCGGGGCCAGCGGCTTGATCAGGCGCTCGATATCTTGGGCCGACACATACTTTAGTTGCACGATCTGGGTCGTCACCCCGGCGAGGTTGCGGCCGGTACTCCCCTTGGGTTGTATCGGCGCGCCCGCGGCCAACGCCTCTTCGATCGGGAGGATCTGATAGGTTCCATCGATGACGACGATCGCCGCGCCTTGGGTCTGCAAAGCCGCCTCGAACATTTCGAGCAACCGATCGCGTGTCACAGGTTGGGGCGTTTGTAGGGTGATCGTCCCCTGCACTTTCTCACTGACTGTATAATTTTGGCGCAATGTGTCGCCCAGAACCGCCCTGGCCGCTGCAGCGATGCTGGCGCCGGAGAGGCTGAGCACGACGCCGTCGCGGACGGGCCCGCTGGCCGCAATGGGCCGGGGCTTTGGAGATCCGACGAGTTCATCAGTGCCCGTCATAACGCTGGGTTCGCGGGCGTCCGGGCCCGTTCGCTCCCCGAGCCTGACACCGGCGCGCGGACGCGAAGCGGCGCCTACTTCGGACGCACTTCCGGTGACCACTGGATTAGGAAGCAGCAACTGCTCAGCCGGCATACACCCTTGTAATACAAGGGCCAGCACCATTCCGTTCAACCAATGCTGGCGCCGCCACAAACGACTTCTCCACTCACATTGAGCGTGATCGCTCCCAACATGCGGGATCACGCTAATGGCCGGCTGCCACTGGGGTGGGCCGAACCATGTTCGAGCAAGACTTTCGAACGCAATCTCGAAGCGAGTCTATGTGAGAGGCGAACCGTGTGGAAGTCCGCGTCGGCACCAATTGTCCCCGAGACCTAGATTTCTTGTATGCCGTTGCTGAATAGACTCACCTCAACTGCCGCCAGACTTAAGACTTTAGTCTGACTTCGATCTGGGACCTTGGTCCGTTTCGGAGTGGTACGGATCGTGCAAATACTAACGCAATTCGTGTGGTGGCGATCGTGTCGCGAAGCGCGATGGTCGGATTTTTCTGGACGTGCATGAGGCGGGAGTTGGCTATGCAGCGGCGCGAATTTTTGAAGCTCAGTGGGGCGGGATTGGTCGCATCGAGTGCACTGGGCGGGATAGCCCAGGGACAGGCGGCCACTCATAGCATCGCCTTGTCGATCAACAGCACCCGCGTCTTGCTGATCGATGGAAAATACGTCAACATGCTCTCTTTTTCGGGCAACAACATTCAAAACCGTGTGCCGGGACCCGTCTTGCGGGTGATGGAAGGCGACGAGGTATCGGTCACCGTCAGCAATTGGCGGCTTGAGAGCCATGGCTTCGAAGTCGGGGGCATTGGTGGGTCGAAAATGACGATCCCTGGGGCCGTGGGCGGCCAGCCCGGCGTAGAGACCAAAACGTTCACGGCGCCTGAAGCCGGCACCTATATGTATTTCGACGGCAGCCATAAATCCGAGCACCTCTACCGTGTGTTGGGCCTGCACGGCGCACTGATCGTGCATCCGCGCACTGGGTTGTCAGTGAACAATCCGGCTCTGAAGACAATTACGCCCTACAGCATGAACACGGGCAGCGAAGCGGAAAAGCGCGTCAGCATGGTGTTCGAAGCATTCGGCAACACCCCGCGCTTTCCGGTAGGCAAATGGGTCCCCTGCCCTCTCGACAGAGAATTTGCGACCCAGGAACGCATCTGGATCTTCAACGAGATCGATCCCAAGTTCAACGCAATGATTACCCCCACCGGGATCGCGGGCGCACCCGCGACAGCGGAAGCCATGCGGCTCAGCTACGTTCCCCGCTATTTCACGATCAACGGGCGCAGCGGTTTCGACCTGATGAACGCCTACGATGTCACGATCAAGAAT
>JANOKV010000060.1:0-3898 GCA_031419415.1 Hyphomicrobiales bacterium
TAGACGCGCGGGTCGCCTCGTCGTCACGGTCGTCGAGCACCCTCTTACCGCCACCGTGACGATCGAAGGCAACGTCGAGATCGAACGCAAGACACTCGAAGAGACGCTGGACTTGAAGCCCAGGGCCCGCGTCACCCGCGCTAAACTGCAAGCCGATACGCGCCGCCTGCAAGACCTCTACCGGCGCCAGGGGCGGCTCGCCACGACGATCGAACCCAAATCGACCCCGCGCCCCGATGGACGCGTCGATGTCGTCTTCGTCATCCGCGAAGCGCCCGTCAGCAAGATCGAGCGCATCGACTTTTCGGGCAACCGCGCCTTCTCCACCCGCCAGCTCAAAGACGTCGTCTCGACGTCGGAGTCGGGCTGGCTCGACATCTTGAAGACGGCCGCCTTCTATGATCCCGAACGCATCGAGACCGATCGCGAGCTGATCCGCCGCCATTACGCCAACGCGGGCTATCCCGACGCCAAGATCACCAGCGTCGATGCCGTGCCCAACGGCGAGGGCACCGGCTTCACGGTCGTCTTCGCCATCGAGGAAGGCGCGCGCGCGCACATCGGGGCCGCCACCCTCGACTGGGCGCTGCCCGGCGGTCCGCCGCCGACTGCGACCGCAGCCCTGAAAGTGAAACCCGGCGCGGTTTACAACCGAGAGGCGATCGAGGGCACGGTCGATACGCTGACAGAAGATTTGAGCAAGAACGGCCAGCCCTTCGTGCGCGTCAGCCCCGTGCATCGCGCCCGGTCGGACGGCGCTGTGATCGACATCGTGTTTCGCATCGAACCCGCGCCACCGCTCTATGCCGAGCGCATCGATATCACCGGGAACGCCCGCACCAAAGACCCCGTCATCCGGCGCGAATTGCGCCTGTCGGAAGGCGATCCCGTCAACGCCTTCCTCATCGAACGCGCCCGCGCGCGGGTGCAGCGCACCGGATTCTTCAAGACGGTAACGGCCAAGCCCACGACGGGCTCGACGCCCGATCGCGTCATCGTCACCATCGACGTGACCGAGCAGCCCACGGGCGATTTCGGCATCGGCGGTGGCTACTCGAGCGTCGAGGGCATCGTCGGCGATATCGGCTGGACGGAACGCAATCTCTTCGGCAACGGGCAGTCGTTGCGCTTCAAGGTGGCCGGCAGCGCCAGCCGGTTCCAAGCCGACATCGGCTTTACCGAACCGCGCATTCTGGGCACCAACGTCGCGGCAGGCTTCGACCTTTTCTACAAGGACGTCGATTACACGAAGCAATCCTCCTACATGAGCACGCGGGCCGGCGGCACGGTTCGCCTGGGGTTTGCGATCGACGATCATTGGTCGACGGGCGTCAGTTACACGTTCGCGCGCAGCACGCTCTACAACGTCGGCCCGAATGCCTCGGCCGCCATTCGCGAAGCGATCCCGGGGTTTCCCGGAACCGGCTCCACCACCTATGACACGTCCTCGATCGGCACATCGGTGACCTACGATGGTCGCGACAACAAGCGCCGGCCGACGTCGGGGGTCACATACACGCTGGTGCAGGATTTCGCCGGTGCGGGCGGCGATGTCCGCTTCGTGCGCAACACGGGCGAGGCGCGGGCCTATTACGCGGTGTCCGACAGCGTCACCGCCATGGGGCGAACCTCTGGCGGCATCATCAATGGATGGGGCGGGCAGGATGTGCGCCTGCTCGACATGTTCACCAAGGGCGGCGAGACCGTGCGCGGTTTCAGCGCCGGCGGCTTCGGACCGCGCGACACGCTGAGCGCCAACGCCGATGCGTTGGGGGGCCGGATGTTCTTCGTCACCACGGCGGAAATGTTGTTCGATATTCCAGGCATTCCGCGCGATCTGGGTCTGCGCGCGGCGGTGTTTGCCGATGCCGGCTCGCTCTGGGGCGTCAATCGCCGGGCGGCGGCGCTCCCCGGCGTCGTCGGACAGACGCCGTCCCTGCGCGCTACGGCGGGCGTCGGCCTGGCCTGGGACTCCCCACTCGGGCCCTTGCGGGTCGACTACGCGGTGCCCCTCGTCAAGCAACCCTACGACAAGCTACAGGCCCTCAGTTTCGGCCTCGCGCCCTTCTGAGGTCGCGCACGGTCACGGCATGCGCCCGGCAACGAACTGATTGGCGAGGTAGGCGACCTCGGTTCGATTTTTCGCATTCAGTTTTTTCATGATGTTGCGCACGTGCACTTTGACGGTGCTCTCGCGCATCTTCAATTCGTGGGCGATGATCTTGTTGGCTTTGCCCCGCCGCAGCGCTTCGATCACGGCGACTTGGCGCGTGGTGAAGGCGCCCGGCGTACAGCTGGTGGGCGAAGCCAGGGCGTCGCCGAACGTCCGGTGCGACAGGATGCTGCTCGCCGGCACGTACAGTCCTCCCGCCCGCACCATCCGGATCGCTTCGATGACCACGGCCAGCGTCGACGATGTCGGAATGTAGGCTCGCACGCCCTGGTCCTTGATGTGCGTGATCCGATCGAGATTGTCGCCATCGGATAGGACGGTGACGGGGGGGCTGTTGGGGGCCGCGAGCAAGCGGGCGATGTCGGATTTTCCCGTGTCATTGGTGGGATCACCGGCGCAATGCAACAGCACCAGCGACGCGGGCAGGCTCGCATCGAGCCACGCATCGACGGAGGCGACCGGAATGGCGTGCAGGCCCGACATCTGCTCGAGGCAAAAGCAGAGGCACTCGCGCACCAGCGGCCGATGATCGATGACGGCGATGGTCAGGTTGGCGTCGCGCCGTTCGAACGCGCGCTCTTCGTAGGCGTGCTCGTTGGCGGCGCTCGCCAAGCTCTCGCGCGTCCGCCACGGCGTCACCACGTTGCTGATTTCCACCATGCTTGCGTCTTTGGTCATGTCGCCGCTCCGAAATTGCGCCGTCGCACGATCAAAAGTCGTAGATGATCGCACGCAGCCTATAACGGCGGGGCGAAGCGCTGGTTCCGCTGCGGTGGTGCCTAATATGTGCGTAGACGTCGTTTTTTTGCGGCGACAGCCCTCACCAGGGGCGCAGAGGAAGGGTCACGCCGCGAAGCACGAAAATATTTCTTCCAATGCTTTCATCTGGTTACCGGCCGCTGACGACGGAACGAGGATCGGCGTGCGAATGCCTGCGGCCCGCCACGCTGCAACGCCCTCGCGAACCATCGACGCGCTGCCAAAGAGCGTGCAATCAGCCAACCATCGGTCGGACAGGTATTTCGGAACGTCCGCGTGCCGCCCTTCGGCTGCCGCTTTTTCGACGGCGTCCATCTCTTCGACGTAGCCCGCTTCTTTCCAATAATTGCGGTAGTTGGGCAGCAGCGCGTAATGGGTCAGTGTCCGCCGATTGACGGCTTTGGCCGCTTCGATGTCGTCGGAAATGCACGTCGGGATCATGTTGCCGATGAAGAAGGCGGGATCGTCCGCCTTGCCCGAGGGAAGTGCGGCCAGCGATGTCGCCATATGCGAGCGCGCGCCGTTGGCGAACACCATCCCGTCCCCGATCTCACCCGCGAGCCCGATCATCTGTTGGCGCAGCGTCGCCAAGATGACGGGCGGCAGCGGACCCATTCCCTCGCTGGCCCTGTATTTCGCCACGAACGTGCGGATATCGGCGAGCGGCTTGCCCGGCGTCACGCCCATGCGAATGTGCGCTGGCGCATGCGACACGCCGATGCCGAGACTGAATCGGCCACCCGAGACCTCGTGCATGAAGGCGGCGCTCTGCGCGAAGTCACCCACCGTGCGGGCATAGATCGGCGCGATCGAGGTCGCGAAGGCAATGCGCTCGGTGGCATGGCTGAGCGCTTCACAAAACGCCATGTTGGAAAAAATGCTCGGCACATAGATGCCGGAAAAGCCGCGTTTTTCGATCTCGCGGGCCGCATCCAGCGTGGCCTTGCGACGACCGGGCACGGCCAC
>JANOKV010000061.1:0-4941 GCA_031419415.1 Hyphomicrobiales bacterium
TTGACGAGAAGGGCAAAGCGCACCATTTGGCCAAAGTGTCCATGCATGGGGTGGCAACGGTCCAGATCGGTGTTCGAGCGGCCTTCGGATCTGCGTTTTTCAATCGCTTCGGATAATGGCAGGAGTGGGGGCGGGCGCGCCAACCCACTTCCGGGAGCAATACGACTTTGAGCGAACCACTGATCAATTTGCAAGCCGTCGGCCTGACGCTCGACAGCCGGGCCGGCGCCGTGAAGGTCCTCGACGGGATCGATCTCGTCGTCCGGGAAGGTGAGACAGTCGCCGTCGTCGGCCCGAGCGGGTCGGGCAAGACATCGCTGTTGATGCTCATCGCGGGCCTCGAGCAGGCGACGCGGGGGCGCATCACGGTCGCGGGCCATGATTTCACGGCCCTGGGCGAAGATGCCCTGGCCCGCGCGCGGGGTGGGGCGATCGGCATCGTGTTTCAATCGTTTCATCTCGTGCCCACAATGACAGCACTCGAAAACGTGGCCCTGCCTCTGGAGTTCCGCGGCCAACCGGACGCCTTGGCTTCGGCCGCCGCCGTGCTGGGGGAAGTGGGCCTGGGTCATCGCCTCGAGCACTTTCCGTCCCAGTTGTCGGGGGGCGAGCAGCAGCGGGTGGCGCTGGCGCGCGCGCTCGTGCCGTCTCCGCGACTCTTATTGGCTGACGAACCGACGGGCAATCTCGACGGCGCCACGGGACGGCAAGTCGTCGACCTGCTGTTTGCCGCGAGCGCGCGACGCAACACCAGTCTCGTCATGGTGACGCACGACGAGGCCCTGGCGCGGCGCTGTAGGCGAGTATTGCGCATGGCGGACGGCAAGATCGTCTCTGATGGCGCCCATGCCGAGACGCCGACTGGAGCTGCCGCATGACGGTGGAGGCAGTCGTCGAGGGTCGCCTCGAAACCAACCGGCAGTGGTTGCCGACCGTGCTCATGCTGGCGCTGCGGGAATTGCGGTCCGGAATAGGCGGGTTTTACGTTTTCGTCGCCTGCGTGGCCTTGGGCGTTGCGGTGATTTCGGGCGTTGGGGCCTTGGGTGATGCGCTGCGGGCCGGCTTCGAAAGCCAGGGTGAGACTTTGCTCGGCGGCGACGTGACGCTATCGCGACCACATCGTCGGGCCGAAGTCGCCGAGCGAGCGTGGATCGACGCGCGGGGCCGTGCGTCCGAGTCGGCGACGCTGCGCGCCATGGCGCGCCGGCTCGACGGGAGTGAGCAATCCTTGGTCGAGTTGAAGGGTGTGGATGGCGTCTATCCGCTGGTGGGGGCCATGCGAGTTCGCGATGTGCCGGTGGCCGATGTTCCGCGCCTCCTGGCCGGGGCTGGCGCGCTTGTCGATCCCATCCTGCTCGAGAGTTTGGGCGTCGGGGTGGGGGATCGGATGCAACTCGGCAAAACCGAGGTGCAGATCCGTGGCGTCATCGAAACTGAACCCGATCGCATCTCTGATCGCATGACGTTCGGGCCGCGCGTGCTCGTCGATCTGGCAACGCTGGAGGTGTCGGGGTTGGCCGAGCCCGGCGGATTGGTGCGCTGGCGCTACGCGCTGAAGCTGCCCGGCGTCAGCGACGCGTCCGAACTCGTTCGGTTTCGTGATCAGTTGAAGGGCGCGCTGCCTGATGCGGGGTTCACGGTGGCCGACCGTCGCGATCCCTCACCGCAGGTGTCGCGCACGCTCGAGCGGTTACGGCAGTTCCTGACGTTGATTGGATTGACATCGCTGCTGGTCGGGGGCGTCGGGGTCGCTAATGCGGTGGCGACCTATATCGATCGTCGACGCCGCATCATCGCGACGTTCAAAAGTCTGGGCGCGTCGAACCAGCAAATTTTCCTCATCCACCTGACGCAGGTCGTCGTCATTGCGCTTGTTGGTATCGCCATTGGGCTGCTGCTCGGACTGGTGTTTCCGCTGGTGTTGACGCCGTTGCTCGGGGACGCCTTGCCGGTGCAGACCGCCTTCTCCGTGCGCCCATGGAGCCTCGCCATCGCGTCCACGTATGGGCTGCTGGTGGCGCTCCTCTTCACGGTGTGGCCGCTCGGACGGGCAAGCGCCATTCGCGCCGCTGTGTTGTTCCGCGACGAGGTGGCGCCCGATCGCGTGCGGCCCCCGTTGTGGATTATGATCGCGACGGCGTCGATCGCTGCGATGTTGCTCGCCGTGGCATTGGCAACGTCGGAATCGCAGCGCATCGCGCTCTATTTCTGTCTCAGCTTGGCGGCGATCTTCGCCCTGTTCTGGGCGTTGGGACAGGGCATCACGCTGCTGGCGCGCCGTCTGCCGCGACCCCGCCGCCCCACCCTGCGGCTGGCGTTGGCCAGTATCGGCAGTCCAGGGGGCTTGACCCGTTCGGTGGTGCTGTCGCTGGGAACCGGGCTGTCTCTCCTGGTCGCAGTCAGCCTCGCCGACAGCTCGATCGTAGACGAGTTGGAGAGCCGTCTGCCGCGCAATTCGCCGGACTTCTTCGTGCTCGATATCCCGCGTGCCGACATCGAGGGGTTCACGGCGTTGGTCAAGCGAGTGACGCCCGCGGCGCACATCAATCAGGCGCCCATGCTGCGTGGTCGACTCGTGCAGATTGCCGGCCGTCCGGTCGAGCAGATCAAGCCCACGGCTGAAGTGCAGTGGGTCCTCTCCGGCGACCGAGGCCTCACCTATGGCGATGCTGTGCCCGAAGGATCGCGATTGGTCGAAGGCGATTGGTGGCCAGCGGGCTACGATGGCGAACCACGGGTCTCTTTCGAGGCCGATATCGCACGCCGGCTCGGGTTGAAAATCGGCGATACGATCGTGGTCAATGTGCTCGGCCGCAACATCGAGGCGAGGATCGCAAACCTGCGCGAGGTGCGCTGGGAAAGCTTGGCGATCAACTTCGTCATGGTGTTTTCGCCAAATACGATGCGCGGCGCCCCGCACAACCTGCTGGCCACCATCACGTTGCCGGCGGCGACGCCACTAGCGCAGGAAGCAGAACTGTCCCGGCAGATTGGACGGGCCTATCCGGCAGTGACCGCGGTCCGGGTGCGAGACGCCATCAATGCCTTCAACACGGTGTTTCGAAAGATCATGGTGGCGGTTCGGGCCGCTGGCAGCATCACGTTGATCGCGGGGGCCTTGGTTCTGGCAGGCGCCTTGGCGACGGCGCAGCGGCGGCGGATCAAGCAGGCGGTGATCATCAAGGTGCTGGGGGGCACGCGATGGGAAATCCTGTCCATGCACGCGGCCGAATATGTGATGCTGGCGACAGCCACTGCGCTACTTGCGGTGGTCTTGGGGAGCCTTGCGTCTTGGCTGGCGGTGACCCGGCTGATGGACGTGCCTTTCGTATTTTCCCTGTCGGCGGTGGGAATGGCGCTGGGAATCGCTTCGGCCCTAGTTCTCTTTTTGGGCGGATTGGGCACCTGGCGGGTTCTCAATGCGCCCGCCGTGCCACACCTGCGGACTGAATGATGAACATCGGCGGGGTAAAAGCTGTCACATATAATGGGTTTAGCATTAGTTCTTCAAGCCTCACCGAAGCGGTCGGGTTTAATTGAGCGCCATCCTTGAAAGCGGCCCCGACTAACGGCATATTGCTGCGGTGTAAGCGTCGGCGGTTTGATCCGCAGGCGTCACGACAAGCACAAAGGGAAACACTCGCAGATGGCCCAATTTCTTCCGAGAAACGTGCAAGCGGGCGTCGCCGGTCGGGCAGACGCTGGTGCAATCGATGCTGGCCTGCGCGCGCACATGGTGCGGGTCTACAACTATCTAGCCGGTGGCATCGGCCTGGCGGCGATCATCGCCTACAGCCTGTTCGCCATGTCGGTGACGACTGATCCGGCGTTGACAGTCGCCACGATGGGCAGCCTCAAGCTGACAGCATTCGGCGTCGGGTTCTTCCGTTCGCCGTTATATCTTGTCGTTTCGTTCGCCCCGCTGGTTTTGCTCATCGGGCTCATGTTCGTGGGTCATAAACTGAGCGTTGCTGGCACGCACGCTGCCTATTGGACACTGGTCGTCCTCATCGGCGCCGGCTTGTCCGCCGTGTTCATGCGCTACAAGCTGGGCTCGGCCGCCCAAGTGTTCGCAATCACGTCCGTGGCCTTCGCTGGCCTCAGTCTTTGGGGTTACACGACAAAGCGTGACCTCTCGGGCTTCGGGACGTTCCTGATGATGGGCGTGATCGGCATCATCCTGGCCGGTCTGCTGAACCTGTGGTTCCAGTCGAGCGCGCTGCAGTTCGCCATCTCGTGCATCGGTGTTCTGGTGTTCGCCGGCCTCACGGCCTACGACACGCAGCGCATCAAGGACGAGTACCTGATGATCGCCGGCGATTCGGTCGAAGTTGCCAAAGCGGCAGTCTGGGGCGCGCTGTCACTGTTCCTCGACTTCGTGAACCTCTTCCAGTTCCTGTTGTCGTTGCTCGGCAATCGCAACTGATCGCTGGAGACACCGCAGACACTTTCGAAGGGCTCCGCGGCGACGCGGGGCCCTTTTCGGTTTCGGGCAAGGGAAAGGCAGGCGGCCAGCGTCGCGCCGCGATCAGGCGTCGACCAAGCGCAGCCGTTTAGCGCTGAAAACTTCGAGCACGCGATCGAGCTCGTGGCCGCGCTTGACAATCAGGCCGGTTGCGGTGACGACGCTAAAAGCGCCCTGTTTACGGGCGTTTTTCGGCGTTTTCTCGATCCGGTAGAGCGGCCATTCGCTGGACCGGCGAAACACGGAGAATACCGCCTGCTCGCGTCCGAAATCCATGGCGTAGTCCCGCCACTCACCGGCGGCGACCATGCGTCCATATACGGTGAGGATCTGGCCCAGCTCGCGCCGGTCGAAGGCGATGACTGCCGGGGTGGCCGGTTTGTGTAGCGATGAAGAACCGTCGAGTGATGCCCCGCTGCGGGGGCGAAACGCTATCGGCTCGTGATCGCTCATGCGCGCCTCCTGGCTCGTGGTCG
>JANOKV010000062.1:0-2713 GCA_031419415.1 Hyphomicrobiales bacterium
CCTCGCCCACGCTCTGCCCGGATAGACCGCCGGATGCGCCCACTTCTGCCGCCAGCTCGTTCAGCGCCGCCACGCGATTCTCCGTGTTGGGATGCGTCGAAAACAGGTTGTCCATTCCGCCGGCCGTCAGCGGGTTCATGATGTAGAGGGGCGCCGTCGCCGGTGCACGTTCGGCCGCTTCATTGACGACGCCATTGCTTACCGCTGCATGAATACGCTGCAGCGCGGATGCAAGCCAGAGCGGATTGCCGCAGATGAGCCCGCCCATTCTGTCGGCCTCGTACTCGCGCGACCGGCTGATCGCCATTTGCACCAGCATGGCCGCGAATGGCGCCAGAAGAACCGCAACCAGCGCGCCAATCCAACTGCCGCCCCCGCCCTGCCCATTGCGGTTGCGGCCAAACAGAGCCGAAAACTGCATCCATTGCGCCAGCATCGAAACGGCGCCGCCGATGGTCGCCGCAATCGTCATCGTCAGCGTGTCGCGGTTCTTGATGTGCGCCAGTTCATGCGCCATGACGCCGGCGACTTCCTCGCGGGAGAGATCCGCCAGCAGCCCGGTCGACGCGCACACGGCCGACCGCGCAGGGCTGCGCCCCGTGGCGAACGCATTGGGTTGCGCGGAGTGCATGATATAGACGCGCGGCATCGGCAGTTCGGCGCGCTGGGCCAAGTCCGCCACCAAGTTGTAGTAATCGGGTGACGAGTTGGCATCGACTTCCTCGGCTCCGGCCATGCCGAGCACCAGCTGGTCGGATTTCCAGAAACTGACGCCGTTCATGACCAAGGCCAGGGCGAACGCGATCAACAGGCCCGTCTGGCCGCCGATCAGCGAGCCCATAAACAGAAAAATGCCCGTCAGAGTGGCCAAGAGCACGACTGTCTTGGCATAATTGAAAACCATCGCCATCTCCCGGCGGTACACGGCTCTCTGCCTCGGTTCGGACAATCCGACGGGCAGGCCCAGCCAGCCGCGCAGCGGAGCCCGCCCGTTATATAGTGCAATTCTAACCAAGATCGAGGATCGCGCCGATGTCAGAGACCACCAGCCCCCAAGCCGACCCGGCCGGCGACCTCCCCGCGCGCCCGCTCACGCCGCAAGCCCAGCGCGCCCTGGCCGAAGCCGAAGAGCGGCGTCGCGCCGCCGCCGAAGCTGAACGCACCCAACCGACAGAAGTCGGCGGCCGCACCGGCCCCGACCCCGCCCGCTACGGCGACTGGGAAAACAAAGGCATCGCTTCGGATTTTTGAGGAGGCTACCGACTTTGTAGGTCGAGAAACGATACGGCTTTATCGTTGAGGACTGTCCACCCAAATTGGGATTCTGCGTTAAGGAAATCCAGCAAATTAATTTTATATCCATTGGCGAGCCGAAAGATACCAGGGTCTTCGCCTGGTAATGTCGCTGCGTGATGCCACGCCTTGCTTGCGATCGGATCTCTGTTTATTTTCAGAAATTGCTCCACTTCCTTTAGAGGTGCTCTCGCCACTGCTAATTTTCTGGTCTCCCGAACGTCGTCTCGCCTTTTTGCTATCGCGTAATCAGGGATCCCGGATTTTTTCGCCAAATCTGCATTAGATCGAGGACTCAAAAGATATTCGCGATGGACAAATAATGCGCGCGAAAATTTCCATGCCTGCGATTCAGCGGAGCTGTGCTTGGGAATGAAGGAGTACTCTGTGTTCC
This sequence comes from Hyphomicrobiales bacterium, assembly GCA_031419415.1. Classification (GTDB taxonomy): domain Bacteria; phylum Pseudomonadota; class Alphaproteobacteria; order Rhizobiales; family Hyphomicrobiaceae. The sequence goes on from JANOKV010000062.1 coordinate 1,688, forward strand.
CCCCGTCACTCTTTCGGGCTTTCAGACCGGGGCCGCGGTGAAGCGTAAGATGTCCAATTTCATGTCCCCAGGTGTATCTGACTTTTTCGTCGTTTGCCCTCAGCTTTCGCGATAGTTCACTCGTAATACTAATAGAATTTGAGGCCGCGTCAGCAAACAACTCAGCTCCCTTCATTTCCGACAGTTTTCGCGGCACCAACTTGAAATTAAGTTCAGACATGAAAGCGTCAACATCAATCCAATCTCCGGGTAGCAAGCCGGCACGCTTTATCAGGATATTCGCAGCATTCTCGATCTCTTCAAGAGTCATCTCAGGAACGGGGTAATCGTCGGCTATTTTTTTCATCAGCTACACCCGCTCGTGCCGCCGCAGGTATCGCACTTCATGCAGGTGCCGTTGCGGACGAGGGTGAAATTTCCGCACTCGCCGCAGCTTTCGCCCTCGTAGCCGCGCACTTTGGCTTCGCGGCGCAGTTCCGCTGCCGTTAAAGTGGTGGTTCGGGCAGCGACGGTCTGCTTTTCCGTCAAGCGGGATTCCGCCGGCACGACCGCCGTCCGCAGCGTGGTTTCGCTCGTCATGACGGTCGACTTGACGCCGATCGTCGCCAGCTCCGTGCGCAGCGTCCGCAACGTGTCGAGCGCTCCGATCGGCACGCCGTGCGCCGACACGGATTCGGCATCGACGTCGATCTCTGCCGCCAACGCCGTGTTGCCGCGCACGATGAACATATTGGGCTGCATGCCGCGCGTCAGACCCTTGGAGACGAGCTTGGATGCCGACATGGCCGAGGGGATTCCGCCTGCCAGTTCTTCGTCGGATGAACCCAGTCCCGTTTCGCCGACGATCTCACGCGGATCGACGTGCGCCAGATCGTGGCGGCCCAGGTAGGACACTGCCAGCTCTCGGAAGATGTAGTCGAGGATCGAGGTCGCGTTCTTGATCGCGTCGTTGCCCTGCACGAGACCCGCCGGCTCGAACCGCGTGAACGTGAAGGCGTCCACGTATTCCTCGAGCGGCACGCCGTA
>JANOKV010000063.1:0-5457 GCA_031419415.1 Hyphomicrobiales bacterium
TGGTGCGCCATTCGGCGACCGGCCACAGGAGTGACCAATGGACCGTATCAAGATCAGCGGCGGCAGACCGCTCGAGGGCACGATCCAAATTTCAGGGGCAAAGAACGCGGCCCTTCCGCTAATGATCGCGAGCCTGCTGACTTCGGACAGGCTGACGCTGAAAAATGTGCCCAATCTCGCTGACGTGAACCTTTTGGCTCGAATCCTGCGCAACCACGGCGCCGACCATTCGATCGAAGGCAAACGCGCCAGCCCGACCTCGCACTTAGGCGAAACTTTTCATCTGACGTCGCGCGACATCGTCGATACCACGGCGCCCTATGAGATGGTCTCGCGGATGCGCGCGAGCTTTTGGGTGCTCGGGCCGATCTTGGCCCGCATGGGCGTGGCGCGCATCTCGCTGCCTGGAGGATGTGCAATCGGCACCCGACCCGTCGACCTGCATCTGATGGCGCTCAAGGCGTTAGGCGCCGAAATCGATATCGATGGCGGATATGTGGTGGCGAAGGCTCCGCGCGGCCTCGTCGGCAATCGCATCGTTTTCCCAAAGGTTTCCGTCGGCGCCACGCACAATACGATGATGGCGGCAGCCCTAGCGAAAGGCGAGACGGTCCTCGAGAACGCCGCGCGCGAGCCCGAAATCGGCGACGTCGCGGAATGCCTCGTCAAGATGGGCGCACATATCGAGGGAATCGGGACTTCGACGCTCCGCATTCAGGGACGCTCGAGCCTCGAAGGCGCGACGCACACCGTGCTTCCCGACCGGATCGAGACGGGCACCTTTGCCTGCGCCGTGGCGGCGACGGGCGGCGACGTCGTTCTGTTGGGTGCGCGCAAGTCGCTGCTCGAGACGGCGCTGGTCGCCCTCGAGCAGACGGGCGTGTCGATCGAAGAAACCGACGGCGGGGTTCGGGTTCGGCGCAACGGTGGGGGCCTCGTGCCGATTACCGTCGAAACAGAGCCTTTTCCGGGCTTCCCGACCGACCTGCAAGCCCAGCTCATGGCGCTGATGACCACCGCGAACGGCACGAGCGTCATTCGCGAAACGATCTTCGAAAACAGGTTCATGCACGTGCAGGAACTCGCCCGCCTCGGGGCCGATATTCAACTCCAAGGGGATCGCGCCACGATCCGCGGCGTCAAATCGCTCAAGGGCGCACCGGTCATGGCGACCGATCTGCGGGCTTCGGTGTCGCTCGTCATCGCAGGCCTGATCGCGGAGGGCGAGACGACTGTCAATCGCGTCTATCACCTCGACCGTGGGTTCGAGCGCCTCGAAGAAAAGCTCTCCCGGTGCGGCGCTGTCATCGAGCGGATCGCGTCAGCCTGATGACGCAGCATACTTGGCGCCCAGCACTCCATGGATGACCGTTCCTCCCTCAGGCGCGACGCCGTGGCCTATATGGCCGTCGCGCTTGCTGGACTGTGTTGGTCGGGCAACCACATCCTTGGCCGCGCTATTGCCGGACACATCCCGCCGGTCGCCATTTCGATGCTGCGATGGGCTATCCCGGCCCTGATTCTCCTGCCGTTCGCCCTGCCGCATCTGCGCCGTGACGCGCCGCTTTTGCGGGCGCATTTCTGGATCATCGCGTTCCTCGCAACCACGGGCGGCGCCATCTTCGGCACCCTGCAGTATGTGGGGCTGCAATACACGACAGCCATCAACGTTTCGGTCCTGAACTCGATGGCGCCTGTCCTCATCATCGCAGCGGGCATGATGATTTTCGGCGACACCGTCACCTGGAGACAAGTTGTCGGGATCGCCGTTTCGCTGACGGGCGTGCTTGCCATCGTGGCGAAGGGCGACCTCGGCGTGTTGGTCGCCCTCGATGTCAATTGGGGCGACCTGATCATCATCTTCAATCAAGGCATTTTCGCCGTCTACTCGGCCTATCTCAGATTGCGGCCTAAAATCCATTGGTTGTCGTTCACGTTCACAATGGCGGCGATTTCTGCGCTGGTGACGGCACCAGCGATGCTCTTCGAGCACCTCTCGGGCAACCAATTACAACTGACCTGGGAGACCCTGGCGGCCATCGGATATGTGTCTATTTTCCCCAGCGTCGTCGCCACGGTCGCCTGGATTCGCGGCGTCGACCTCATCGGGCAAGGTCGCGCAGGCGCCATGCTGCACCTGATCGCGCTTTATAGCGCCGTGTTGGCGAGCCTTCTTCTCGGGGAGCGCCTGATGCCCTTTCACTTCGTCGGATTTGCATTGATCATCGGCGGGGTCTGGCTCGCGGCCCGAAAAGGCTGATCGCGGCCCGTGCCGTTGGGTTCGCTCGAATTTCACCACGTGATGATGGGCTGGGTTGCTAGTGCAGGCTGCGGACGGTATCAGTCCACACGAAACACCCGGTGGTTTCCCGGCGACGACACCTCTGGCTCTTCGGCACCGTCCATGGACACCCTCAAACTCATCGCTTTCGATCGTCAGGACCTCGACGTCGTATCCGCGCACTTGCAGGATAGCGCACTGACGATCGGCGACATGGCCTATATGGCGAGAGAAAAACGGTTCGTCGCCGTTCTGCAACGGTTCGACTGGCCGCGCGTGCTGGCGGCAGACGGCCTCCCGTTGCAGCGCCGCCAAAGCGTGCTGCGGATCGACCGTGTCCTTCGTGCCCAGTATTCGGGCATCACTCTGGACGCGCCCCAGGACGCGTTGGCGCTTCTGGCGGTCCAATTCGAGGCCCAAGCGCCCGATGACCCGACCGGCGTGGTCACCCTGTGCTTTTCCGGCGGAGCCGCCGTGCGCCTCGAAGTGGAATGCATCGAGGCCGAGTTGAAGGACCTCGGGCCGGCTTGGCGCGCCAGAAAACGCCCCATCCACCCCGAGGATGAAGCCAACCATTGAAATTTGCGGAAGGGCCGAGTTGGCGATTGCCTCGAGCCCGCCAAACCGCAAGACTCGCCACCGACGATGAACGGGCGGCCACCGCCGCCGGAGTGATCCGATGCCGCTGCGCCTGTCTTCTTGCGACCGAGATTTTTCCGACCGCTTCACGGCCTTCCTCGCCACGAAACGAGAGGTTTCGGAGGACGTCGATGCGACTGTCCGAGGCATCCTCGCGGACGTTCGCGCCCGGGGCGACACCGCCTTGATCGAGCTCACACGTCGTTTCGATCGTCTCGATCTGACAGCGCTCGGCATTCGGGTGTCGGCGGGGGAGATCGATCGCGCCGTGACTGCCGCGACCGGCGATCCGGAGACGTTCGCTGCGCTCTCGCTGGCCCGCGACCGAATTGAAGCCCACCATCGCCGCCAGATCCCGACTGACGATCGCTATATCGATGCCACGGGCGCCCAACTCGGGCACCGGTGGACGGCTGTCGAGTCTGTCGGCCTCTACGTGCCAGGGGGCACAGCGTCCTATCCCAGTTCGGTGTTGATGAATGCGGTGCCCGCCAAAGTCGCCGGCGTGCCCCGCATCGCCATGGTGGTGCCGTCCCCGGACGGTCGGCTGAACCCGTTGGTTCTGGTTGCCGCCCATCTGGCCGGTGTCGATGAGATCTACCGGATCGGCGGTGCGCAAGCGGTGGCTGCATTGGCCTACGGAACCGAGACGATACCCGCGGTCGCCAAGATCGTGGGACCCGGGAACGCTTACGTCGCCGCCGCCAAACGCCACGTCTTCGGCACCGTTGGGATCGACTCCATGGCCGGGCCATCGGAAGTGCTCATCATTGCCGATCGAGACAATAACCCCGAGTGGCTGGCCGCCGACTTGCTGGCCCAGGCCGAGCACGATAGTGCCGCCCAGTCCATCCTGATGACCGACAATGCGCAGCTGGCTGACGGCGTCGCGGCAGCCGTCGCCCGGCAACTGGCGACGCTACCGCGCAGCACCATCGCCGCCGCAAGCTGGGCCACCTACGGCGCGATTATCGTCCTGCAGTCGCTCGACGAAGCTCCAGCCCTTGCCGACCGACTGGCCGCCGAGCACGTTGAAATCGCAACTGCCGATCCCGAACGCATGGCCGATCGCATCCGCAATGCGGGGGCCATCTTCTTGGGGAACATGACGCCAGAAGTGATCGGCGACTACGTCAGCGGTTCCAATCACGTGTTGCCGACCGCGCGCAGCGCACGCTTCTCCTCGGGCCTGGGCGTGCTCGATTTCATGAAGCGGACGTCTCTGCTTCGGCTCGATCGGGCGGCGCTGGAGAAGCTCGGTCCAGCGGCCATGGTCCTTGCTCACGCTGAAGGCCTCGACGCCCATGCTCGTTCGATATCGATCCGCCTGGAGCCGTCGGGAGGCAAAAGATGAGCGGTGCGCCCGACGATGTTCCGCTAGGCCATGGCGGAATGACCTCGCGGACACGGCTCGTCGCCATCACGCTCGACGAGGCGTCGATCAAGCGCTCTAACCCCACCATCGAGCACGAACGCGAAATCGCCATCTACGACATCGTCGACACCAACCACTTCGAGGTGTGCGGACGCGACGACGGGCCTTACACGCTGCATTTATCGGTCGCGGCCGATCGACTGGTCATGGCCATAGCAAGCCAGCGTGAACCCCAGATCGTCACGCATGTGCTGTCACTCACATCGCTTCGGCGGATCATGAAGGATTATTTTCTGGTCTGCGACAGCTATTACCAAGCGATCCGCACCGCGCCTCCGTCACGCATCCAGGCCATCGATATGGGTCGCCGCGCTTTGCACGACGAAGGCAGCCAACTCCTCACCCAACGACTCGATGGCAAAGTCGTGATGGACCACGCGACCGCCCGCCGTTTGTTCACGCTGATTTACGCCCTGCATTGGAAAGGGTGACGCAGCATGTCGGAGGCGTCGCGCGACCTGCCGGGTTCCGTCTTGTTCGCGTGCACGATGAACGCCGTGCGGTCTCCCATGGCGGCAGCGATTCTGCGTCATCTGGCCGGGCGACGCCTCTATGTCGCTTCGGCCGGGGTGCGCGCTGGCGAGCCCGACCCGTTCGTCGCCGTCGTCATGGATGAGATCGGCATTGACCTGTCGGACCACGACCCGCGCACGCTGGCGGACCTCGACGACACCTCGTTCGATCTGATCGTGACGCTTTCACCCGAAGCGCATCACCAAGCGCTCGAGCTCACCCGCACCATGGCGGTGGATGTGGAATACTGGCCGACCTTCGATCCCTCGATGATGCAGGGTCAAGGCAACCGCGACCAGGTTCTCGACAGCTATCGCGCTGTTCGGGACCGGCTGTTCGCGCGCATCAAGGCTCGGTTCCCGTTGACGGGGGGTCTGAGCAATTGATTGACAACGCTTGGAAAGATCCCTCGGGCGTTGATCGCCAGTCGAGACGCGGCCGTCAGTGCATGAAGCTCAGCATGCGCCCGTGATAGCAATCGCACTTGGAGACCATGTCTTCGTTGATCTCGCGACCTTTGAAATAACCGACGGCTTTGCCGCAGGCGATCTTGGCTTCGTTGGACCACGCGAACCGGGGACTGCGATTG
>JANOKV010000064.1:0-7712 GCA_031419415.1 Hyphomicrobiales bacterium
GACCCGTTCGGTGAAGTACGACTAGCAACCGATGGCCGACCAGTTAAGCATTAATTAGGGATTGAGCGTGTTTCGCGGTTCCCTTGTGGCGAATCAGCCACGCGAATGGTGTCCTTTGACACACGAGCGCCGCAATTTCCCAACTCCCAAATCAACGCCGACCAGTTGGCCGCACGATTGGGGCATTGGCTGGGCGCGGAGGCGATTTCCACAGGGGGGCGCGGGGGCGATTTCTATAGAGGTCGGTACGTGTAGCCGCGATAGCGGGCGAGGCAGCGATTGCGCGTAGATCGACGCTTACACCGTCAGCAAATAAAGTGCGCATCTCGCGTAGGTTGGGTTAGCGCGGGTTGCGAACTCTCATCTCGCTCCAACGCTCGACGCGCGTAACCCAACACTTGGGCGTGCCGCGTGTAACGTTGGGTTACGCGCGTCGGGCCTCAGAGCAAGCGGAAATTACGGAACGCGCGCTAACCCAACCTACGGCGCCGAAGGTGGGTTAACCGCCCCGCGCCGCTTTGAGCCGGGCGAAATCGGCGTCGGCGTGGTAGCTGGAGCGCGTGAGGGGGCTCGCGGAAACGACGAGGAAACCCTTGGCCAGCGCGATCCGTTCGTAAGACGCAAATTCGTCGGGCGTCACGAACGCTTCGACGGCGGCGTGCTTGCGGGTGGGTTGCAAATACTGGCCGATGGTGAGGAAATCGACATCGGCCGAGCGCAAATCGTCCATCACCTGCAGCACTTCCTCGCGTCGCTCGCCCAAGCCCACCATGATGCCCGACTTCGTGAACGTGGCCGGTTCGAGTTCTTTCACGCGTTGCAGCAGGCGCAGCGAGTGGAAATAACGCGCGCCGGGACGAATGCGCAGATAAAGCGACGGCGTCGTTTCCAGGTTGTGATTGAACACATCGGGCCGGGACGCAGCGACCCGCTCGAGCGCGCCGGGTTTCTTGAGGAAATCGGGCGTGAGAATCTCGATCGTGGTCGATGGCGTGCGAGCGCGAATGGCATAGACGACAGCGGCGAAATGAGCGGCGCCGCCATCGCTGAGATCATCGCGATCGACGGATGTGATGACGACGTGGCCCAGGCCCAGCTTCGCCACCGCTTCGGCCACGTGCTCGGGTTCATCGGGGTCGAGCGGTTGCGGCAAACCCGTCTTGACGTTGCAGAAGGCGCAGGCGCGCGTGCAGGTGTCGCCCATGATCATCAAGGTGGCGTGGCGCTTGGTCCAGCACTCGCCGATGTTGGGGCACCCCGCCTCCTCGCACACCGTGTGCAGGCCGTTGGCGCGAACGATCGCCCGGGTCGCTTGGTATTCAGCCGAATTGGGCGCTTTGACGCGAATCCAATCGGGTTTGCGCAGCACCGGCGTATCGGGCCGGTTGACCTTTTCGGGATGGCGCGGCGGCGTTTTGTCGAGAACGGTGACCATGGGCGTTATGTAGCGCGGGGCGAGGCAGGCGGCAAGGAAGGGAAGGTCGGGCAGTAAGTCGGGTCGGACACAGCTGTGCAGCTAGTCTTTAAAGGGGCAATCGCCGGCCGCTTGACGGAGAGCATTGTAACTACTATACAGTAGTTACATGGAGGATCATTTTGATCTGGACCTGGGATCCGAACAAAAACCGCACGAACAAGCGAGACCACGGTTTCGACCTAGAAACCGCCGCGCACGTATTCGATGATCCGCTGGCGCTTACAAAGCCCGACCCGCACCCAGACGGAAACCGATTGCGGACCGTGGGCATCATAGGATCCACAACGGTTTTCGTCGTCCATACCATGCCGGCCTTCGACCCGGTTCTGGCTGACGACGTGGGGCGCATCATCAGCGCCCGCAAAGCGACACCGCGTGAAAGGAGAGCCTATGAAGAAGACGGCGAATAGGCCTTTGACGGCTAAGCAGCGTGCCGATTTGGACGCCGTCGCCGCCAAAACCGACGACAGTATCAATACCAAAGAGCTACCCGAACAGGCGGACTGGAGCGGCGCAAAGCGGGGTCTGTTCTATCGGCCTATAAAAAAGCAAATTACGCTGCGGATCGATGCAGACCTGATCGAATGGTTCCGAAGACAAACGACGTCGGACGCCGGCTACCAGACCCGGATCAATGACGCGCTGCGCGAATTCGTGGCGCGAACCGACAAGCGTTGAACCGCCGAGGGGCGAAGCAAGGCAAATCCCCAGGCCGTCATTATTGAACGCTGCGGAGCATCACCTCACCGCACCGGCGGCACGGTTACGCTGGCGGCCGAGCACAGCCGACGCGGCGCGCGGTTGTGAAATGGGCAACTGAAGCGCCCAGAATGTGCCGCTCCTCGGCCAGGATGACGGATAGAAATGAATTGCCTTGATGTTCGGGGCGTGAGCCAGCCTTAATTTCTGGTGACCCCAGGGTCGAGTTGTTCGAGGTTTTGTGAGCAGCTTTGCGATCTTGTAGAAATGGTGCAAATGAGCCAGAGCAGAGCGTCCCTGATAGGTCCAGTTTGGAGGAGCCGGATGACGACAATCGACGAAATCAAGGGCGCAATCGGCACGCTGCCGGATGACGAAAAATCAAAATTGAAGCGTTGGCTGGACGAAATCGATGCACAGTTGTTCGACGATAAGATCGATGCCGACGCTGCTGCAGGTCGCTTGGATGGCATGATTGACAAGGCTCGCGCGAACTTCAAGGCCGGGCGTCAGACGCCACTTTGAGAAGAGGCCCCTGTGGCGCACACGGCCGACCCTGACTTCTGGCGCCTCTACCGCACTCTGCCGAAAAATTTGCAGAACCGGGCTGACCAGGCGTTTGTGCTGCTGCGGCAGTCCCCCGATCACCCGTCGTTGCGATTGAAGAAGGTGAAAGGTCGCGCTGGGCTTTGGTCTGCGCGGGTGGGATTGGACTATCGCGTTCTGGCGACCGAAGAGGATACGGGACTGCATTGGTTCTGGATCGGAAGCAACCCGACTATGACAAGGTTTTGAGCGGATAGCCTCACTGCCCCCTTGTCGACCTCACCGCACCGGCGGCACGGCTACGCTGGCGGCCGAGCACAGCCGGCGCGGGGATTCGTTGTCGCCGCAGGAGCGGAAGGCGCCTTCGCGTGTGAAGCAGATGCGCACCTCGCGGAGGCGGTTGCCAGAGCCATTGCAGACGACGGCCATATGATCCGGCTCGAGGCCGGGATTGGCCTCGACGAAGCCTTTCACGATGTCGCCAGGGGATATGGTGAAGTATTGGCTCGGCCGATCGAAGCGGGCGGGAAATTTGATTTTTTCATAGTATTTGCGCGACAAGTTGAAATAGGCGTTGGCGTCCAGGCCCGAGCATGTGCCGTGCTTGCGGAACTCGTGAATGACAAGACGCGGGCTCGGCATGATATCCAGCATTCGATCGATCAAAGGCCGTGGAACGTAAGCACTGCCCCCGGTGGCGCAATTCTCCGGCCATCCCTTCTGGTGCTGGGGCCAGAGCCCGTGCAGCACGAACGCATAGGGGCGCCCGCCTGCGCGACTGCATTGCGGGTCGTTCTGATTGCGGGTCGCGCCGTCGCAGTAGGTCGGGCTCCACGACAGAGCCAGAGCGTAATAGTCGAATTTTCCGGGTTGGTTGCGCGCGGACGGATGCTCCGCCGACGGCGTCCGGCCGGCCGGTCCAGGGGCGAATTGAGCCTGAGCCGCGCCCGACTCGAGGCCCAGCGTCAGAAGAAGAAATACGAAAGCGTAGATGCGCATAGGGGGCAGGTCCGATCTGTCGAGGCGGAGTCCGTAGGGCGCAATAGCCTACTGAGGCGTATTGCGCCACGGCTAGGCGAACGCTTGGTCGATAGCATTCATGTTCTCCAAAACCAACGTGTCCGTCGCGGGAACTCGCGTGGCGAACGTCATTGTCGAGGGTGTGGTCGGCGCAATACACCCAAGGGGGTTATTGCGCCCTACGCGCTCGGCGCTTGCCGCCGCCGTGGCGCGCTGCCTGTGAATTGCGGGTATCGACCATGCGGTTGCCTTTGGTCCCGACCAAATCGAAAGCGAATCGCACTAGACAATATTGCGTGGACCCAATTCACGAGCCCCGCGATTCATGCGCTTCACGCCTCAATTCCTGGACGAAATTCGCGCCCGCCTACCTGTTAGCCAGGTTGTGGGCCGCACCGTTGCGCTCAAGCGAGCAGGACGCGAGTTCAAGGGTCTATCGCCCTTCAAGGCGGAGCGCACGCCGTCCTTTTTCGTCAATGATCAGAAGAATTTCTACCATTGCTTCGCATCGGGTGCGCACGGCGATATCTTCAAATTCCTGATGGAGACCGAAGGCCTGTCGTTTCTGGAGGCCGTGGAGCGGCTCGCGGACGAAGCCGGACTGTCGCTGCCCGCTCCCGCGCTGAACGATGCGCACGCCCGCGAACAGGCCGATGAGCGCACGCGCCTCTACGATATTCTCGAGGCCTCCGCGCGCTGGTTCGAAGAGCAGCTGCGCAGCACCGCTGGCCAGGAAGCCAGGACCTACCTCGACAAGCGCGGGCTACGACGCGACACCATCGCCGAATTTCGCATCGGCTTTGCCCCTGCGACCCGCTCGGAGCTGAAGCAGTTTCTCGTCAAGACGGGCTTCGGCGTTCCCGATCTCGTCGAAGCCGGCATGTTGATCGGCGGCGATGACATTCCCGAGCCCTACGATCGCTTTCGCCGCCGGGTGATGTTTCCGATTGCCGACGCCAAGGGCCGCATCATCGCGTTCGGAGGCCGCGCGCTGGACCCAGATGCACCGGCGAAATATCTGAACTCGCCGGAAACGCCGCTCTTCCACAAGGGCAACGTGCTGTTCAACGCCCACCGCGCGCGGCCCCGCGTGTTCGAGCGCAACCGCGTCATCGCCGTGGAAGGCTATATGGACGTCATCGCGCTATCCGAAGCCGGCTTCGGTGAAACCGTGGCCCCGCTCGGCACGGCGTTGACCGAGGCGCAGGTGCAGTTGCTGTGGCGCCTGTCACCCGAGCCGATCCTATGTTTCGATGGCGACGGCGCCGGGCGGCGGGCCGCGTTCCGGGCGGTGGAAACCGTGTTGCCGCATCTCAAGCCCGGCTTCAGCGTCAACTTCGCGTTTCTCCCCGATGGCGTCGATCCGGATGATCTCGTCCGGGCCGAAGGTCCAACGGGATTCGAGGCGATCCTGCAAAATCGCGTGCGGCCACTGTTCGACGTGCTCATCGAGAAGGAGGAACAGGCAGGCCCCGTTGCACCGACCCCCGAAGGACGAGCCGGCTTCGAAGCGCGCTTGCAAAAACACGTCGCGCAGATCGCCGATCCGTCGGTCCGCTCGCAATATCAGGCCGAGTTGCGCCAGACGCTCTGGGCACGCAGCCGGCGGCAGCTTCGCGACTTGACCGGCGGTGGCGGCGGCGGCGCAACGTCGCGTCCCGCAGCGCTTGCAGGACAGAGACGGAACAACGTTCAGTCCGATTGGAGGGCTCGCGAGCGGGCTCTTCGACAGGGCCCCGGCCAGCGCCGGCGAGACCGACCTTTTCCCCAACCCATGGCGGCCGTGGCCAGTAACGAACTCGTCGACCACACGATTTTGGTGCCCCCTCGGGAGGCGCTGATCGTGGCGACGTTGCTGGCCCATCCCTGGCTTCTGGCCGACGAGTCGGAATTGATATCCGGCGTCACGTTCTCTTCGGCGCCGGTTGCGCGTCTGAGGGACGCACTCCTTTCGGCGGCCACCGACGACAATTCACTTGACAGGCAGATGCTGGCTACCCATTTGGAGCAACTAGGCTTAGCTAAAGTCGTAGCCCTCGTACAGCGTGCGATCACGCATAGAGGCGACAAGTTCGCCGACCCAGGGGCAGACCGCGCTATTGTCGAGACCGGATGGCGTCATGCCGTCGCGCTGCACCAGCAACAGGTGGAGTTGCGCCGTGCGTTGGACGCCGCAGAGCAGGCTTGGCATAGCGAGGGCAGCGAAGATGCATTTGCCCGGATTTGTGAAATACAAGCTCAACTCAACCGATCGGACGGGGCCGAAGTTCAGTCGTTCGTCGGCAGCAATGAGACGTTGATCTGACCGGCTCCTCATGCCGGTCGGCGCATCGCTTCGCTGGTTGGGCGATGGTGTGATGAGGGTTGCACGAGGGTCGAGCAGTTCGGAACCCGCCGTCGCGACGATTGAGACGCGAGGCGGCTTTGGACTGCACAACCGTCGTTTCGAGGACATTTGCGCGCATCGACTCCAAGGTCGCGCCGCTGACCCTCGAAGCGAGTTGGATATTCGCATGTGTTGGGCTCGCGCGGCTTTCGCGTAGACAGTCTTCGCCGTGTAAAACGGCCTGATCGGACTCGAGGTAAAGACATGGCGCAGAAAGCCGAGGAACAGGTGTCGAATTCACCCGAAACAGCAGAAAAGGACAGTCCCCTCCTCGATCTGTCGGATCAGTCCGTCAAGAAATTGCTGAAAACCGGCAAGGCGCGCGGCTACGTCACGCACGACGAGCTCAATGCGGTGCTGCCCTCCGAGGAAGTGACCCCGGACCAGATCGAAGACACGATGGCGATGCTCTCCGACATGGGCATCACCGTCATCGAACAAGAAGAAGGCGACGAGGCCGAGCCTGCGGAAGAAGCCGCGGCCGATGATGACGAGAGCGGGCGCGCCGTGATGGCGCCGAGCCTGCCGGTCAAAGCCGAAACCCGTTCTGAGCCCACCGAGCGGACGGACGACCCCGTTCGCATGTACTTGCGCGAAATGGGCTCGGTCGAGCTGTTGTCGCGCGAGGGCGAAATCGCCATCGCCAAACGGATCGAAGCCGGCCGCGAAGCGATGATCGCCGGCTTGTGCGAGAGCCCGCTGACGTTCCAGGCCATCATCATCTGGCGCGACGAGTTGAACGAAGGCAAGATTCTGCTGCGCGACATCATCGATCTCGAGGCGACCTACGAGGGGCCCGAGGCCAAGTCGGCGCCGATCATGGTCAACCCGCCGATGGGCGGCCAGCCACACGTTCGACCCGCGCCGTCTGCCGTGAACCCCGACGGTTCGAGCGATTCTGCCGCCGACGGTGAGATGGATGACGACGACGAGTTCGAAAATGCGCTCTCGCTCGCCGCCATGGAAGCCGAGTTGAAGCCGAAGGTGCTCGAGACGTTCGACAACATCGCGGCCACCTACAAGAAACTGCGCAAGCAGCAGGACCGCAAGCTCGAGCAGCAGGTGGCCGGCGAGCAGGGCAACCGCAAGGAGCAGCGCGCCTACGAGAAGCTGCGCGAAGAGATCATCAACGACGTTAAAAGCTTGTCGTTGAACAACAATCGCATCGAAAGCCTCGTCGAGCAAATCTATTCGATCAACAAGCGCCTCGTCGGCTTCGAAGGCCGCCTGATGCGTCTGGCCGACAGCTTCGGCGTGCCGCGTACCGATTTTCTCGGAGAATACTACGGCAACGAACTCGATCAGACCTGGCTCGACCGGATTTCCAAACTGACGAAGGCTTGGGATCGGCTGATCAAAGCCGAACGCGGGAACATCGAGAAACTGCGCGAAGAGATCCACAACCTCGCGGCTGAAACCGGCCTCGAGATCACGGAATTCCGCCGCATCGTCAAAGCGGTGCAGAAGGGCGAGCGCGAAGCCCGCCAAGCCAAGAAGGAAATGGTGGAGGCCAACCTTCGCCTCGTCATCTCGATCGCCAAGAAATACACCAACCGCGGCCTGCAGTTCCTGGACCTCATCCAG
>JANOKV010000065.1:0-2119 GCA_031419415.1 Hyphomicrobiales bacterium
GTCACATCACCTTCGATCGACGCCGTGGCCAAGGCGATCCGCTCGCCCTGATCGAGCCGATCGAACGACGGCCCGATCCGATCGCGCAGATCGTCGAATGCTTCCTTCGGCATCAAACTGATCATCGGCATCACCAGCCGAACCCGATCCGGCCCATCCTGCTCGGTCAGTCGAGGCGCACGCCATTGCTGGTTCTTCCAGCCGTCCTGAATGCGCGCATATCCGGAGCCAGCCTGCTCGCCCACACCAATCAGCATGAACATGCGCTGCAGCGACTTGTTGCGGCACTCGGACACCCCACCGCGTCGAAGCTGCTCCTGGGACACGAGCAACGTGCCGGGGTTCTCCATCTGGTAGCGATCATCGTGGCGCATGATCACGATGCCGCCGCCGACCTTGTAGTCGGCGTGGATCATGGCGTTGACCACCGCTTCGCGCAGCGCCTCGTGAACCGGTGTTTCGTCCACGCGCTGCACGCCCTTCAACGAAAACGGCACCTTCAGGTCCACGGACACCTTGGGCCAGCAGCGCTGGTAGAACTGGAACAGGTTCGCTTCCCAAGTTCCGTCAGGAAAGACGCGATCGCCCCACCGTTCCTCCGGCCGCCTGCCACGATAGTCGCGAAAGTCGACCATGTAGTTCGGCGCCGCGCCGGGACTGGTGATGGCTTGGTGCTTGCCGAACATAAGCAGCCCAGCCAGCGTGAGACCGACTTTGCCGGTCTTGTGGTCTTTGCGCCACGCACCGAACTTCTCGAGTTGATCCGTGCCGGACAACGCCTGCCACGGGTGCGGCGCCCTGGCCGAGAATACGTTGCGGAAGGCGATGATCGACGGCTCGTCCAGATCGTCGATGCCGAAGCCGTCGAGGATGCGCGCGTCGGCTGGCGTGTTGTCGGCATCGGCGATCATGCGGCCAACCTCTTCCGGCGAGCACCGGTAGTCGCCCTCGTGACGGCGCTTGTAGGTGCCGTCGATCGGGTTCAGCCCCTTGAAGATCGGCCGCTCTTGCCGCGTCGCCGGCCGTACGCGAATGGCCAGCAGCCAGGATTTGCCAACCTGAACGTCTTGCACATCGCCGCTCGCGATCAGCGGACGGTTGATCTTCTGCCGGTTGTTGTGGTTGTCCCAAAACGTCTTCTTCCAACGAGCAAGCTGGCCCTGATCGACGCCATCTAGGGTTACGTCTTCACCGCGCTGCGTCGCCCCCAGCACTATGACACCGCCGGCCGAGTTCGCCATGGCGCTGTAGGATTCCCACACCGCATCTGGGAACCCGCCCTTGCCCGACTTGAACTCCCAATCGTCGTTCTCCCCGATGCGCGCGGCGTCGAGGATGCGGTCGATCAGCGGTGGTTCCGGCGACTTCACTATCTGGCCCCTATACAGTCATGAACTTGGCGACGCCCTAGGACTTGAAGGTCAGGACGGCGTTGGCGCTGATCTGGTCGTTGTTCTTGAAGCCGGCGTCAAGGCGGACGACGCGTTCGGGCTTCAAGTCCGCCATGGCGCGGATCAGCTCCAGCGTCAGCGCGCGGTCGAGGCAGACCAGCATGAGGCCATTGGCCGATGGCAAGGGCGGTTTTTCCAGCGACCATCTCTGTATCGACCTTGGTGGTCATCGGGAACGCAAAGAGCGCGGTCTCGACCTTTTGCGGATTGATGTCCAACTGAGCATTCGAGAGCGCGCCGACCAAACGCTCAACACTGTCCGACGCACTGCGACGGGTGAGTTCGAGGGCGAGCAGATTCGCATGGTAGTCGGTTAGGCCGGTGACCACGTCATGCGGCCCGGTTCGCCCGCTTCTTGATTCGCCCGCCATGACGTCCCCGTATCTTTTTCTTGAGCACACTGATTCGATTGTAGTGTGGATCGAGAGCCGTCGGGAATTGGCGATCGTCCGCCTCACCATCCATCAGATTTTTCCGTCGATTTAGCCTTGACCGTACGACTGGGCGTGTGATTCAGAGAGTCCGTTCCGAATCATCGGGCGGAGATTTGTCGCTATGGCTGGTGGGATCGAAGCGGTTGCCGCATCGGTCTCGGCTGATTTGTTGCGGCGTTTGCCGAGGCAGAACAAGAAGCAGCGCGAAGGCTTGGCTTTGCTCGTCGGCACGAT
>JANOKV010000066.1:0-3488 GCA_031419415.1 Hyphomicrobiales bacterium
CTTGAGCTTGGTTTCGTAAATCGGCCCCAAGGCCACATAGTCGGGCTTGGCGGCGAGCGCGATGTCGAGTTCTGCGTGGTCGTGGCTCGACAGGCCGAGCTTGATTCCCGCAGCCTTGATGCGGGCGAGGTCGGCGATCGCGAGATCTTCCTGCCCCAAATGCAGAAAATCGGCGCCGGCCTCGATTGCTGCTTCCCAATAGTCGTTGACGATGAGCTGGCACCCATAGCGCGTACAAACGATCATGCTGGCGCGAATTTGGCGGTCGATTTCGCTGGGTGATGCGTCTTTGAGGCGAAGCTGAATGGTCTCGACGCCCAGTGGCGCCAACCTCTCGATCCAACTGAGATCAGGCACGACTGGATAGAAAACGCCGAGCAGCTTGGTCATTCTCGAATGCTTTCGTGCTGTCTGTTGCAGGGTCTGCGTCGTTCAGTCCCGTGCGCTGGTTGGAAAGAATGGCGTGCCAGCGACTGGCGTCGAAGGCTGAGCCATGTCGCGCTGCTCCATCAAGCCCGACTCCCATGCGAGACGACCCGCCTCAATGGCGCCGGCGAACGCGCGCGCCATTCCCACAGGGTCAGAGGCCTTCGCAACGGCGGTGTTCAGGAGAACCGCGTCAAAGCCCATCTCCATGCCTTGCGCGGCATGACTGGGCGCCCCCATGCCAGCATCGATGATGAGTGGCACGTCGGGAAAGTAATTGCGCATCGTGCGCAGTGCGTAAGGGTTGGCGAGGCCGCGTCCCGTGCCGATGGGCGCTCCCCAAGGCATCAGCACCTCGCAGCCCGCCGACAGCAAGCGCTCTGCCGCGCCCAGATCCTCGGTCGTGTAGGGAAACACCTTGAAGCCGCTCTTGATCAACGTTGCTGCAGCCTCCACCAAACCGAAAAGATCGGGCTGCAACGTGTCATCGTTGGCGATCACCTCGAGCTTGATCCAGTCGGTGTCGAAGAGTTCGCGCGCCATTTCGGCGGTGGCGATGGCTTCTTTGGGGGTCCGGCAGCCCGCCGTATTGGGCAACACGCGCACACCGAGCCCCTTGATGATGTCCTGGAAACGACGGCTCCCCCGATCGCGCGCCGCTTCGCGTCGAAGAGATACGGTGACGACGGTCGCTGCAGACGCTTTCACCGCGTCGGCCAAAACCTGAGGCGATGGATACTGGGCTGTTCCGAGCAACAGGCGCGACGAAAGTTCCACGCCATAGGGCGCGAAAGGAGTGGGTCGGGCAGATCCAGACTCGTGTCGCGCTAGCATCGTCTCTCCTCGATAACGGCGCTGGACCGTCTCGTCTCTTCAGCCGCCCTGCCGAGGTGCGACGATCTCGATCTCGTCGCCCGGGCGCAATACGGTCGCGGTGCGCAGACGCGCGGCGATAAAATCGCCGTTCAACGCCGTCGCGACCTTCTGCTCGCCATACCCAAGGGCGTCCAGCAGGCCAGCGAGCGACGTCGCTTCGACCTGCCGGGTTTCCCCGTTGATGACGACTGCGACCGTTCGGTCGATGTCCGTATGTCCACCGTCTGCCATGTCGTGCCTTGTTGCCTCGTGGCGGACACCCATTCTAGGGGAATTCCCGACACGATCAAAGCATTGCGGCGGTCCCGGCTAAGCATTGCCGATCAGGACGCCTGCCGCGAACACGATCAGGCCCCCTACGACGATCTCGAAGGCGGCCCGAAGGAAGCGCGTATCCATATAGCGGGCACGGATCCAAGCAATTGCCCATAATTCGATGAAGACGACGAAGGCCGCCATCCATGTCGCAATCCAGAAAGAATTGAGCACGTAACCGGCAACCGTCAGCGACCAGCTCTGGGGGACGAGGTAGGGCAGCGTATGTCCAACGCCGCCGATCGTGGTCATGAGCCCGGTGATCGTTCCTCGAAGCCAGGGATGGCCACGGCCGGTCAGGGCGCCATCGTCGGAGAGCGCCTCGGCAAACCCCATTGAAATTCCAGCACCCACCGACGCTGCCATGCCGACGAGGAAGGTCTGCCAGTTGTCGTGGGTCGCGAACGCGGCCGCAAACAGGGGTGCCAGCGTCGAAACGGAACCATCCATGAGGCCCACGAGCCCCGGCTGGATGATCTGCAACACGAAGATGCGGCGTCGCGTTTCCTCCTCTTCGGAGCGCGCATCGCCGGTCAAGTGCTTTTCATCGAGTTTCTGCGCCAGTGAGATGTGCTGGCGCTCGGCGGCGGCCAAATCGCCGAGGAGCTTGCGAATGCTGGCGTCGCTGGTGCGCTCGAGCGTGCGCTCGTAGAAATTGCGAGTCTCGAATTCGATTGCTTCGGCCTGCTTGCGAACTTTGTCGAGACCCAGCGGGCGTACCATCCATAGCGGTTCGTGCTTGATGAAGCCCTTCACATCCTGCCGCCGCACGAGCGGAATATGCTCACCGAACTTCTGGCGATGCATATCGATCAGCCAGCGACGGTGCTCGTTTTCCTCTTCGGCCATCTCCGTGAACACCAGGGCGGAAGCCGGATAGCTTTCTTTCAGCCCGTCGGCATAGTCGGCGTAGATGCGCGCATGCTCTTCTTCGAGGCTGATGGCCAGCGCCAGGATTTCCTGCTCGTTGAGTTCTGAGTAGGTCTTCACGAAGCCTCCGGTTGCGGCTCAAGGGTTGCGGCGCTGCACCATTAGAATAGTTCCAAAAGAGGCTATTGCAATGCCACCGATCGGCTCATTCGGCCCTGTCGGACCGTCGCGGGCCGCCTGTGGAATTAAGGCGGTCCCCGCGAACCTGTGAGGTCAAATGTAGGTGGCGGGCCGTGTGAACAACACTCGTCCGGTCGCGGCGTTGGTTGCCGTGTCCGGCAACGGGCACTTGGCCAAACGACCGGCGGTGATTTCCATGGCGGGCTTCAGGCCCCGCGCATGACTAAACCGCCTCGGCGGGGTCGCCACGAATAGCTGTTTCTTGGGAAAGCGTGCTTTGACGATATTGAGCGCGGGCACGAGGTCACTGTCGGCTGTGATCAGCACGGCGCGGTCGTAGCGGTCTTCGCACGCGTCAACGACGATCCGCGCAGCAATGTGTACGTCGGTTTCTTTTTCCTCGTGCTGGGTCCACACGGCCCCGCATGACCGGCAGGTGCGTTGCTTGGCCTTGAAGTGCCCCATGATGCACGTCACCCCGGTATGTTCGAGGGCCTTAACGTACTCGATGTGCCGTTGGTGGGCGTGGGGCCGCCATGTGGCGTAGGCCGAAAAGTAGTTTACTTCAGCCACTGCCTCTCCAGCCCGCGCGAGCGAGGTGATGAGGGCCTTCAGGTCGAGCCACTTGAGGGCGGGCCGATTGAGGTCATGGATGGCGTGATAGAGGTTGAAGCCATCAACGTAGGCAATGATTCTGGTCATCGTTCAGTGTATCACAGCAAAAAGGCCGTGGCTTGCGCCACGACCTGTCCAACAGGCGCACCTGTTGGGAGTGAATAGACACAGTATGGCACCAGCCATACAAAATTGCAAGTTTCAGC
>JANOKV010000067.1:0-7660 GCA_031419415.1 Hyphomicrobiales bacterium
ATCACTTCGGAATGGGCGTGTTGGGAGATTTGACGGACGAGCGTACGGCGATACCCCGCCGGCATCCAATCGTTGGGTTCGATTTTGTCTTCGGAGGCGACTTTCGCCTCGAAGCGGGCCGCCAACACGATGTCATCACCGGCAGACGCCTGGGCGTCGCGGACGTCGAGTGCCTGGGTGTACATGCCGGACCTTTCTGGCGAGGCGCTGCATACGGGGCAAAACGTATCACGAACCGATCGAAACTGCGCAGTGGAATGCGCAGTCCGATACGAACCAGCCGGGCCTTCGCCAATCAGGAGGCGCGGGCCTAGCGCCCCGCGATCCCGAACTCGGTAAAGGGAATGAACGCCACGGTGTCGCCTTCGGCCACATCGCCGCCATTCTCGGGGATATCGATCAGGCCGTCGCCGGCGCGCAAGCCAGAAATCAAACCCGAGCCGTCCCGTTCGAATTTCGCCACCGCCAATGCACCATCGCGCTCCACGAGCATGCCGCGCCAAAACTCGCGCCGACCGGCCTTGCGACCCGAAAACGAGAAGGCTGCCGGCAAGCTATAGCGCCGCGGCTCGGGCCAGTCGCCGCCACCCAACTGGCGCAGCAACGGCCAGACGTACATCAGGAAGCACACGAACACGGCCACCGGATTGCCCGGCAGGCAGATCACCACACAGTCCCCGATCTGACCAAAGCCCATCGGCCGGCCCGGTTTGATCGCGAGCTGCCAGAGGTGGCATTTTCCGAGCGCATCGAGCGCGGAGACCATGTGATCCTCGTCGCCTCGGCTGGCGCCGCCAGATGTGATGACGACGTGATGGCGGGCGGCGGCAGCAGCGAGCGCGGTGCGGATGACATCGGGACTGTCGCGATGAATGCCTATGTCGTGGCAGTCCGCTCCCGCCATTTCAATCAGGGCGGCCAGCATGGGGGCATTGGCGTCGTAAACGTGGCCGGGTGCGAGAGGACCAGAGCCGGCACGAACGACTTCGTCACCGCTGGAAAGAATAGCGACCGAAAGGCGCGCAAAGCAGTCGAGATCGTGGCGACCCACCGATGCCAGTGCAGCGAGGTCCTGCGGTCGGATGACATGACCTGGACGAAACACCGTTTCACCCACTCTTACGTCTTCACCCACTCGGCGCACATTCGCGCCCACTTTCAAGCCAGGAGGGATCGAAACCCGCCGCGCGTCCTCCCGTCCGGTCAGCGTCACGTCTTCCTGCATGACGACCGTATCTGTCCCATCGGGCATGACCGCGCCCGTCAGGATGCGGGCGGCCGTCGCCTCGTTCGGTTGCCGCACCAGGGGATGCCCGGCAGCCGCACGCCCTGCAACCGGGAGTTCCGTCGTCTGGGTGCGATCGTAATGGCGTGATCCGAAGGCATAGCCATCCACGGCCGCGTTGGTGTGGGCCGGAACGGGCTGGTTGGCTGTAATCGTTTCCCCGACGATGCGTCCAACGGACTGGGCCAACGTCAGCCGTTCGATGCCGACGAGTGGGCGAACGCGGGACTTCAGGATGGCCAGCGCCTCAGCATGGAGAAGCCTCCTCCCGTCGTGCAGGAAGCAATCGTCGAGCAACTTGCGAGGTGCTGACATGGCGGTTGCCCATTAGCCTGCCGACGCCCCGTAAGCGTCTGCGCGCAACCGAAGGAATGGCGGAATACCTGCAGCAGTGCAACTGTTTCCAGGACGTTTGCCCGGAGCGAAACGCTCGGTACAGTCCCAGCACGGCCAAGCCCAACCGTGGCTTGCTTCTCAACAGCAGTTGTTCGCTCGGGTTTACTGGACTTGCATCAACAGAAATAACCCGACACCAAAAGCCGGACCCATGACGCAACCGAGCAGCACCAGAATAATCGGTTTGACTAACATGATACAATTCCCGCTACATAACGCGAAGTTGTAACGCAAATACACGCAACAGTCCGGAGGCCGCACCACCGGATGCTCATTGTTAGCAGAACTCGTCCACCACCCCAAGACTAATTACTGTGCATAACATTTTTACGACATTGCCGTGTCGAGACAGTGACATCGCCGATAGGTTTAGGGCATTGGGTCCAAGCCCGTGCGCGCTGTAAAGGCCGCCCCCAGGTCGTCAAACCAGCCGGCCCCGAGCAGCGACATCCAGGACATCGACGATTTTGTCCCCCCGCACGGCCACGACGCGATCCATCATATTGACTACCACGCAGACGTGGTTGGGGATGACGCGCACGACGTCGCCCACGTTTGGCCGGTCATTGCTCCGAGCAAGGTCCAAAAACCCGTGTTCCTCGGCAAAGGCATGGATGCGAGCCTGCGGGTATTCAAGGATTTGGCCAAAGCCATCGAGACCACCACCAGGATCGGCCGTCAGGGTCTTGGAGCCGGCATCCAGAATGCCGCGCTCCGGTGCGGCGCGGCTGACGACGGTGGTGTAGACGGTCAGGGCGCAATCCTCCAGCGTGGCGGCTCCGCACGCGACCATCATCCGATCGTTGAAGATGTAGGTGCCAGCCCGGTGTTCCGTCGCCCCCTTCAACCGACCCACGTTGACGAGGTTGGGCGTCCCCCCTGTCGAAACGAGGCTGGCCTCGAGGCCGAGTTCGCCCACGCCAGCGCGGGCGTCTTCGAAGAAGGCTTGCGTCTCGGGCCATGCCGTTTCGGTCGGGTAGAACAAGAACCCGCGGAAATCGAGATGCGGCGTGTCCTTGATGATGCGCGCAAGGTGCACGGCTTCGGCCACGGTCTCGACACCGGCCCGCTTGCGGCCAGTATCGACTTCGATGGCAATCGAGAGATTACGGCCAGCGTCGCGCGCGGCCTCCGCATACGCCGCCAGAGTGACAGGGTTGTCGGCGCATGCCGTCAATGCCGCGCCCCGCTTCAAAAGGCTTGTGAGGTGGCCCGACCGCGCCGCGCCGATCAAGTTGTAGCTAATCAGGATGTCGGTTATGCCCGCATTGAACATCACTTCCGCTTCGCCCAGTTTCTGGGCCGTCACGCCCTTGGCGCCGGCGGCGATCTGCATGCGTGCGAGCACCGGGCTCTTGTGGGTTTTGATGTGGGGTCGGTTGGCGACGCCGGCCGCTTCACACAACCGCTGCACCCGGGCGATGTTGCGCTCCACACGGTCGAGATCGACGACGGCGACCGGCGTGCCGAATTCACGGGAGATGCGGGTTTTCAGTGTTTCGATGCTCATGGGGCAATCTCCGCAAGGCTGAATGGCCAGCGTAACCCCAACACGCGGCGGGCGCGAGCCCGTGGTTTTGCCCGGGCTCTGGACCGTGCCAGACTGACGGCGACCATTCTGCTCGAGGGAGAAGACCGATGTCGACCGATCGCCTGCCGCCGATCCCACCCGAAATGATGACCCAGGCCCAAACCAAAGCTTCCGAAGAGTTTGCCGCTGGTCGCGGCTACGCAGTGCGCGGCCCGTTCGCAGCCTTGTTGCGCAGTCCCGAGGTCATGCTGCGCGCCAAGGCCATGGGCGACTATCTGCGCTTCAAGAGCACGATCACGCCGCGGCTGAACGAAATGGCGATCATGATTACGGCCCGGCAGTGGGGGCAGAATTACGAGTGGCACGCCCATCGCCCGTTGGCCGAGCAAGCGGGATTGGAGCCCCACATCGGCGACGCCATCGCCGAGGGGCGGCGGCCTACGGGCATGCGCGCGGACGAAGAGGTCATCTACGATTTCTGCACCGAGCTGCACGTCAACCGGTCGGTCTGTGACGCCACCTACGAGCGTGCGCGGACAGCCTTCACGGAACACGGCGTCATCGATCTCGTCGCCGTCTGCGGCTACTACGCGATGATCGCGATGGCGTTGAACGTCGCGCTCACGCCGCTACCCACAGGCGCCAAGCCGGGCATGAAGCCCTTTACCGCCCAGCCTCCGGGTTGAGCGCCGTCGACGGACAATGAAGGATCACACGCTCATAAACCGTGGCAGCCAGCCTTCGTGGGTGCGCTTGAGATCGGCGAGCGGCAGTGCAGTTTCGCCGGTGAGCGTCAGGGCATTGCCGCCCGTGCGGCCGACGATGCGCACGGCGAGGCCCAGCAGTCTGGCCCGATCGGCAATTTCTTCGGCGCGATCGGGCGCGGCGGCGATGACGTAGCGGCCCTGGTCTTCACCGAACCATATGGAATGCACAGGTAAGCGGCCCTCGTAAGGGTAAAGTTCGACGCCGATGCCGCCACCGGATCTCTCGTCGCTGCTCGCCAGAGCCATCTCTGCAATGGCCACCAGAAGGCCGCCGTCCGACACGTCGTGAACGGCAGATACTTTGCGTTCGCGGATCAACGCGCGCACGAGATTGCCAGCCTTGATCTCATCGGCCAGATCGACAGGTGGTGGCGCGCCCTCGACCTTGCCCGTCTCGATCAACTGAAAGAGCGATTGGCCCAAGTGGCCCCGCTCGCGCCCGATGAGGACGAGAAGATCGCCTTCGCGTTTCAAGCGGATATCGGCCGTAAGCGCCAAATCAAGCACGAGCCCGACGCCGCCGATGGTTGGTGTCGGTGGGATGCCTTTGGCGTTGGTCTCGTTGTAGAGCGAGCAATTTCCGGACACGACCGGATAGTTGAGCGCGAGGCAGGCTTCCTTGATGCCCTCCACAGCGCCGACGAATTGGCCCATGATCTCGGGGCGTTCGGGGTTGCCGAAGTTCATATTGTCGGTGATGGCGAGCGGATCGGCGCCGACAGCGGTGAGGTTGCGCCACGTTTCGACGACGGCCTGCTTGGCGCCCATCACGGGATCGGCGAGGCAGTAGCGTGGGGTCACGTCGCAGGCGACGGCCACCGCCTTCGACGTGCCGTGGATGCGAACGACGGCCGCATCACCGCCAGGGCGCTGGATCGTGTCGCCCATGACCGTGTGGTCGTACTGCTCCCAAATCCAGCGACGCGAGCACAGATGCTCCGTGCCCATCATGCGCTCGAGGCAGCCGAGGACCGAGGCAGGCGGCGCCACCCACTCCGGCAGTATGAGCTTGGCCGCTGGCGTCGGCACCCAGGGCCGTTCATACAGCGGCGCAGAATTGGCAAGCTTGTCGACCGGCAGATCAGCTTCGATGACCCCCTTGTGCTTGACGATCATGCGGCCCGTGTCGGTGGTGATGCCGATGACGGCGAAGTCGAGCTCCCACTTGCGGAAGATCGCCTCGGCTTCTTTCTCGCGACCAGGCTTGAGGATCATCAGCATGCGCTCCTGACTTTCGGAGAGCATCATTTCGTAGGCCGTCATTCCGGTTTCGCGCTGCGGGACATCGTCGAGCGTCAATTCGATGCCAACGCCGCCTTTGTCGGCCATCTCCGACGTCGAGGACGTGAGACCCGCCGCGCCCATATCCTGGATGGCGATGACCATGTCGGTCGCCATCAATTCGAGGCAGGCCTCGATCAGGAGTTTCTCGGTGAAGGGATCGCCGACTTGCACCGTCGGGCGCTTTTCGGCGGATTTATCATCGAACTCGGCGGACGCCATGGTCGCGCCGTGGATGCCATCGCGACCCGTCTTCGAGCCGACGTAAACGACGGGCAAGCCAACGCCCTTGGCGGCCGAGAAGAACAGCTTGTCTGTCTTGGCCAAGCCGACGCACATAGCGTTGACGAGAATGTTGCCGTTGAACCCCGGATCGAAGTTGGTCTCTCCGCCGACCGTGGGCACGCCCACGCAATTGCCGTACCCACCGATGCCGCGGACCACACCCGACACCAGATGCTTGGTGCGCGCGTGCTGGGGTGAGCCGAAGCGCAGCGCGTTCAGATTGGCGATGGGTCGCGCGCCCATGGTAAACACGTCACGCATGATGCCGCCAACGCCCGTCGCGGCGCCCTGATAGGGCTCGATGAACGACGGGTGATTGTGGCTCTCCATCTTGAACACGGCGCAATCGCCATCCCCCAGATCGACCACGCCCGCGTTCTCGCCGGGGCCCTGGATGACCTGCTTGCCAGCGGTTGGAAGCTGCTTCAGCCAGAACCGGGTCGATTTGTAGGAGCAGTGCTCGGACCACATGACGGAAAAGATGCCTAGCTCCAGGAACGACGGCTCGCGGCCGAGGATTCCCAGGAGTCGTGGATATTCATCGCCCTTGAAGCCGTGGGCGGCCACCATTTCAGGCGTGATCTCGTGTCGGGTCGCGTCGCGCGGTGTGTCGGTCATGGGAACCCGCTGATGTGCTCTGGCCGGCTTTATAGCGGGTGACGCTCGGCTTGTCGCGAGACTGCTAAGAGCCGCCGCCAGTGCCTGCGCATCTGTCACACGGCAATCATTGAACAATGATTATTTGAAACGACGCACAAGCATCGGTCAAGCCTGGGCCGTTCCAACTGCGAACCAAATTGCGATGCCCGCCAAGCCCAGCGCTAAACCACGCCTGAACAGGAGTGCGAAGTGAGGCTCGGCCAATAACAGGTGGCGCGCAGTTCCGGCCAAGGTGACGATCATGGCATGCAGTATGGTTGCGATCCCCACGTAGGTCACCGACAGCAACACCGTCTGGCCGAGTACACGACCGCTCACGTCGATGAACGTCGGCAGCACGGCGACGAAGAACACGACGGCTTTTGGGTTGAGCAGATTGGTCAGCAGGCCCCGGCGAAAGAAAATGGCGTCGTTCTCGCGTTCGACCTGATCGGGAGGCGCGCCATCGGCGGCGCGCCAGGCTTCCCACGCCAACCACAGAAGATAGGCGACCCCGGCCCAGCGGAGCGTTTCATACAAGACCCTCGAACTGGCGATGAGTGTGGCAAGCCCGAGCGCGGTTGCCATGCCGACGATGAGCAGACCCACACCGATGCCCAACGTCGCAGCGTACCCGGTGCGCCGTCCGTGCGTGGCGCTAACCACGGCCAAGTAGCCCATATTTGGCCCAGGCGTCAGTTCGATCATGATGCTGGCAGCAACGAAGGCCAAATAGGTGCCGATAGAAATAGCAACCTCCCGATCAGTTTGAGGGACTATCCCGATAATCGAGGAGAACGCGCCCGCACGCGCTCACGATGCCAAGCGTACAGACCGCTCACCAGAATTAGGCCCGCGCCTGCAAAGGTCCAACTGTCGGGAACGTCGCCGAAGACGGCATAGCCGATGAGCGCGGCCCAGAGCAGTAGCGTGTAACTATAGGGCTGCAAGGCGGACGCCTCGACGAGCGACAGCGCCTTGATGAGCGTCAAGTGCGCGGCTGATCCCAGGAGTGCGATGGCGATGAGCAAAACCCAACCGCGCCCATTCGGCCAAACCCATACGAACGGACCCACGAACGACGTCGCGACGAGGCCCACCACGGCGGTCCATAGCCACGTGGTCTCGCTGCGATCCGTCATGGACACCAAGCGCACGAGAAGCTGGTAGCCACCCCATAGACCTGCCGCCGCCAGAGCCACGAGGTGACCCGGCCCAATCGTCTCGAAGCCCGGCCGCACGATCAGCAGTACGCCAAGGAAGCCGACCACGACCGCCATCCAGCGCCGCCAGCCCACCACCTCACCCAGCAGCGCGACAGACAGCGCAATTACGATGAACGGAGACGCGGCCGCGATGGCGTGCACGTCGGCGAGTGGCAAATAGGTGAAGGCCAGAATGAACACCGCATTCTCGATCACGGCGACCAGCGCACGCGTGCCTTGTAACCAAGGCCTTTCGCTGCGCGCGATGCGG
>JANOKV010000068.1:0-7511 GCA_031419415.1 Hyphomicrobiales bacterium
CCTCGACCAACGCCCGATCCGGCGGGGCTTTGAGGCGCTCACGCAGGGAAACTTTCTCGTCAGCCATGATGACAGCTCCTGGGGACTTCACCGGTCCACGACCATGCCATGTTGCCGCGCCCCTGTCCGCCGTCGGTCCTAACACCGACCACTCACCCATCGGACTGCGGCTGCGATGTCGGCTGTAGTTCTGCCGTGAATGAGCGATAATGGCCTCTGGTCCCGGCGACGATGCGGGCCAGGACGAGGCGTAGCCTGGGCGCGATGGCCCAAGCGACGGATTGCGCTTGGTAAAATGGCGGGTCGATCGACGTCATCTTGCGGGAGTGGCAGTAGGAATGGTGCAGACTGTGGGGGACGAGCTGGGCAGAATCCCGATGTCGCCAGCGCTTCAGGCTTCCCTGATGCGCGCGCGCGACTATGCCAGCCAGCAGAGCCACACACAGGTCACCCTCGAACATCTCCTGCTCGCCCTGACGGAAGACGAAGATGCGGCGCTGGTTCTGCAATCCAGCCAAATCGACCTTCAGCGCCTGCGCAACGACGTTGCGGGCCATATCGGGTCCCAAAACGATTGCCTTCCCGGTGGCGTGGCCTCCGATCCCGGCATTTCGTCGGGGCTGACGCAGATCCTCAAATACGCGACTCTGGCCGCCAAGCAGGGGCGGCGACCCCGCATCGACGGAGCGATCGTTCTAGCCGCCATCGTCGGGGACGGGCGCAGCATGGCGGCGGCGTTCCTGAAAGCTCAGGGTCTCACGTTCGAAGAAGCCATTCGCGTCCTCCAGCAGGTCGCGGGCCCACCTGGCCGGCGACCCCAATCAGGGCCACCCGGCGTCGGCCCCGCACACGCCCAAGCCGTTGCGGAAGCTGCCAGCTTTGCTCCGCCTGCTGCGCCAAGCCAGCCGAACGGGCCAACCACAGCCGTCGCCCGAACCGCGCGCAACCTCGTCGACACTGAAGACCTTCTCGCTGCTGCACGCGCTCGTGTGATGTCCCGAGGCGTCCTGCCCCGCTTGGAGGACGCCGGCAACGCACCAGTGGGGGACGACGCCCGTTCCGACCCGCTCGGGGCTGGTCACACCGACGCCCACGACCCACTCCCGCCGATCCCCCCGCCCGTGCCGCCGCCCCCACCGGCAGTCGAGCCCCCGAGACAGGTCCAGAACGCAGCCACGCCAGAAACCGCAACCCCCAGCGCGGACGCTGAGCCTGCGAGTGCGGCGTCGGCGCGTGCGGGCGCGCAACCGCCACCCTTGCCATGGGCGCCGCCCCCGCTCCCGTCGATGCCGCGTCCGTCTCAGGCCACCCCGCCTGGACAAAACCGTTCACCATTGCCCATTGCGCCGCCAGCACCGCCACCACTCGAAGAGGCACGCCACCTCGAGCCGCTGGCCGACGAGCCGCCGCCCATGCGCCATGGACCAAGTGGCGCAGGCCGACCGCCGTCCTATCCCCCGGGTCCTCCACCCGGTTATGGGCCGCCGCCGGGGCCACCCCACCATCCGGTTCGGCCGCCGGACATGCCCCCGGGGGCCCCACCGAGATCGCCTGGACCGGACGGCGGCCAGAGAGGCGATCCCGTTCGCGCAGCCGCTCTCGACGCCAACCACGTGACCCATTCCATACCGGCGCGCCTGCGGGCTGGCGTCACCCACAGCGTCGAAGTCCGCGTTGGCCGGTCCGCGACGATGGACGGGCCACCCGGTGCCCACCGATCGCACGGGCGCGGCGAGATGCCGTTCGCCCGCGCGACAAGCGTTCGCTTGCGGTCCGCCAAGGGCGCACCCGTCATCGTCGCCATCTCGCCCGAAACGCAGTGGGACAAGCCCACAGCTGCGGGTCGACTGGCCGGCGAAGTTGCCGTCTGGCGATTTCTCGTCACGCCGTCGAAGGCCGGCCGCAGCGAACTTACCCTCCAGGTGATGACCCATGTCATGGCGGCCGATGGTCATCTCGCCGAACGCGCGCTTCCCGAGCAGATCATTCCGATCAAAGTGGGCTCGAACCTGTTGCGAGGACTTCGTCGCGCGGCCCTCTTTCTGCTCACGGGCCTCGCGAGCATCGCTGCGGTGAAGGTCGCCGAGGAGATGTTGGCAGTCGATATCGCCGACTTGCTCCGCCGCCTCGTCGGGTTGTGACCGGTGAGTTCAGTGCACGGATGGCGAAACCGCCAGAATGGGGCTAAACTGGTGCGCAACGGGAGAGGTGGACGATGCCCAACGACGTAAAAGCCATTGTCTCGCTCGCCACGGTAGTGGTGGCGATCGTGTTCGCCTATTGGGAGCGCGCCAACGGGCGGCCGCATCTCTTCTGGTTCGTCATCGGCTTGGCCCTCTTCGCCGTGGTCGCCATGTGGATTTTTCCCGAGGCCACCTCGAAAAAGAGCGACGGACCACCGAAGCGGTGAACCCGACGACGTCGAGGCACGACCTTCATTTTTCGGACCCAGCACCGTCCACATCGATGCTCTGAGCGGCATCGTCGTCGCGAAACGGCTGCGTCAGCATCCGGTCGAGGCGCTGCTCGCCGCCAGAGCGGAACTGCGGGATACCGATGGTCATCGCTGCATGACCATCTTCGGGTTGGCTCCGGTAGGTGCCGAAGAGCCGATCCCACCACGGCAGATTGAAACCGAAATTGCTGTTGGTTTCACGCACCACCACGGAATGATGCACGCGGTGCATGTCCGGCGTCACGACGAGCCAGCGCATCACGCGATCCAGCCCGAGCGGCATCGCCACATTGCTGTGGTTGAACATCGACGTTGCATTCAGCATTAGTTCGAAGGCCAGCACCGCGATGACTGGAGCCCCGAGTGCCGCCACCACCGCGAGCTTGATGACCATCGAGAGTACGATCTCGATGGGATGAAACCGCAGTCCTGTGGTCACGTCGATGTCTTGGTCGGCGTGGTGCATGCGGTGCAGCCGCCACAACACCGGTACGGCATGAAAAAGGATGTGCTGCAGATAGATCGCCAAGTCCAAGGCGATAAACGCCAGGGGTATGCTCAGCCACCCTGGAAGCGGCACGTTTTGGAGGAGACCCCAGCCGCGCGCCTCACAGACCAGGGCCAAGCCGACGGCCGTGATCGGAAACAGCAGGCGCACCACCAACGTATCGAGCACGACGATACCCAGATTGCTGGGCCAGCGCCTCACCAGAAGCAAGTGCCGGCCGCGCCTCGGCGCTAGGACTTCCCAGGCAATGAGAGCGGAAAGGACGACGCCGAACACCAAGAGCCGCAGCCATTGCTCAGTCGCCACACTCATCGCCCACCCACTTCGTTCAACTGACGCATGCGGGCGCTACAATGCACGCCCAGCGCAGCATCGTCAGCCGTAAAGGCAGATCGCGGGAGGTCACTCAGCGCAGCGGTGAACTGGCTGGATTGGCGAAGTAGCTGTCGATCGCGGTGACCAGCGAGGTGGAAACCTTGTTGCGCCACTCGTCCGATTTGAGCTTTGCCGCATCTTCTTTGTTGGTGACGAACGCGAGTTCGACGAGGACGGCCGGCACCTTTGCCGTGCGCAGCACCGTGAAAGCGGCAGAGCGATCGGGATTGTTCATCATATTGGTCGTCGCGCCCATGTACTGGACGAGCGAACGCGCAAAGACGCCGGTGCGCTCGCGCGTCACCGATACTTCCTTTTCCGCGAGGCCGGCCAAGAATCCCTGCACCGTACCCACATCGGAATCCTTGGATTGCCGCAACGCCTTGATGTCTTTGTCGGTGAGCACGCTGCTTACGACCTCCGTGCGGGCGGATCGCGTCAGGTGGCGCGCATCGCTCTCGCGCAGCGAATAAACGGTGGCGCCGCGCGCGTGCGATCCCGCTGAATCGGCGTGGATGGCCATGAACAACGCGGCGTTGTTTTTCTCCGCAAACACCCGCCGATCGTCGAGATCGACGAACGTGTCGTCATCGCGCGTCATCAGCACACGATAGCGGCCCGTCGCCTCGAGGCGCTTGCGCAGGACGTGACTGAAGGCCAGCACGACGTCTTTTTCAACGGCGCCGTTGCGCATGGCGCCGCTGTCGACGCCGCCGTGGCCAGGGTCGAGCACGATCGTCTTTTTTGCGGCGCGTGCGGCACGCGCTTCTGGTCGCTCCGCTGGTTGCGGTACGGGCGGCTGCACCGCGACGAGCCCGACGCCGGATTTGACCGCAGCGAGAATGGGGCGTGGCGTCCCAGCAGTTTGCCCCTCGACTGGCACGATCTCGATGACGAGTTGTGCTGCGCGACCGTCCTTGCCGAGTTCGACGGTGGAGCGCTCGACGATCACGGGCTCCGTCACGTCGATGATGACGCGAAATTTGTCGGCCGCCGCCAGTCCACCGCGAAAACTCTGCACGAGTCCCACCGATTTACCAGCCGGCAACGACGGCAGATTGACCGCCACATCGGGCAGATCGATGATGACGCGGTTGGGGTTGGACAGCGCGAAGACGCGCGGTTGCACGGCGCGATCGATGCCGATGACGAAACGGGTGCGCTGCTTGCTGCCGCTGAGTTCCTGCGTCTCCGCAGGCGTGGCCGCACGAACAGCCACAGGTTGCGCCACGGGTACAGCGATGAGCACCGCGAAAAGCGCACAGAAGGTTTTTACGACACCACGCAGGGTGCAGGCGGGCAGTGCAATCATGTGCTCTCGAGACCCCCGTCTACGCAAGACGACTCAATCAAGCGGGTTGTCTTTGCAATGCCCGGCGATGATGGCTTTTTGTTGGGCTTCGCTCGGCTTCATTATGGATGTGTAAAGGTTGACGCTTCGTATACGCGTGCGCCACGCAGCAGCGCTCCGCCGGGCAAGCCATGCGCCAGTCGTCTAAAAAAGGCCGCCGCTCGTCGCACAATGGGACGCGAGGAGAGCCGATGGTTCTCGAATCCGCCATCGGTCGAAGGCGCTGGTTACCGGGCGTGCCCGTGCCCGAAGATCACGCCACCGCTTCCATCAACCCCTTCAAGCTCGGCAGCTCTTCGAAGCGCATGATCTGACCCAGCGCGGTGATCGTGCGTTGGCGGCCAATCACGGGCTCGGCCAACGCGTGGAACTTGGCGACGAGTTTTTGTTCCTGTGCGGCGACATCGGTCGCGGGAATGCCCACGTTGTGGTCGGTCTCGATCATGCGGCCATCCGCCAGTTCGATGGTGACGCCCGCGCCATGCCGTGCACGCTCGTCCACGACCTTGGTGTCGAGCCGGATGCGGTCGCGGATGGCGATGTAGCGGGGATCGAGCGCATTTTCGTCGCAGTATGTGCCGAGTGCGGCCGTGTCGACGCCCGCCAACGCCATGCCCGCCAAATGCGAGAGCGCGAACTTGATCTCGAGGCCGGTCTTGGGCTCGGGGATGCAGCAGACTTTGAGATGGCCCTGATCGACGTGCAGCGTCATCGATTTCACGTCCTCGACGCCGATGTTGTGCCGACGCTTGAGATCGCGGATCGCCTCGATCGAGGAATGCGTCAGATAACAGGCTGCGTGATACTTGAAGAGGTTCTGCTCGACGGCGAACGAGGCCATCGGATCTGGCCGCATGGGCGCCGCCTTGAAGCCCGGAACTTGGGTCGACACGAACCCTTGCGGCCCCTCGATTGCATCGTCGCGCGCGGAGAAGTCCCGCGCCGCCAGACGCGCCGCAATGAGACCGTTCATGGCGGCTTTGCCCGCGTGCAACGGCTTCGTCATCGTGCCGAAATTGATCTTGAGGCCGGAGGCCTGGGACGCTGCAATGCCCAGCGCACGGGCCGTTTTATCGGCATCGAGGCGCATGAGGTGGGCCGCACCCGCCGCCGCACCGAACGTGCCGTAGGTGCCGGTAGCGTGATAGCCTTTTTCGTAGTGCTGACCGCCGGCCATCTGGCCCAGCCGGCACTCGACTTCATAGCCCGCAATGAACGCAGTGAGCACATCGCGCCCCGAGGCGCCGAGCGCTTCGCCGATGGCAAGCACGGCGGCCGCAACCGGCACCGTGGGATGGCCGCCCATCAGCGCGTTGACGTCGTCATAGTCGAGTGCATGCGAGACGGCGCCGTTGACGAGCGCGGCATCGTGCGGCGAGGCCTTGGCGCCGCGCGCGATCAGCGTCGATGGCCCGACTTTGCCGCTGTTGAACTCCTCCGCAATGATATCGGCCAGCGGCTCGCGCGCGCCGGCAATCGTGACGCCGAACCAATCGAGCAGGGCGTGGCGCGCCCAAACCTCGGCCGATGGGGTGACGGCCTTCGTCTGGAACGCCGCCGTCCAACCGGCGAGATTGCGCGTAACCTGCGCTTGGGACGTGGACGGATCGATCGATGAGGATGTCATGGGCAGCGCTCCTCGAGCTTGCGGGCAGGCCTGCGGGTCGGCGTGAGACGACTGGGTTGTCCAGCGTCACCACCAAAGCTAGCACACACGCCACGCAACGGAAGCCCTCCAGTCGTCGTTCCCGTAGGGAGTCATTGCGACCGCCTGTTGCCCCACACCCCCGACTTCGGGTGCCCATTCGGTACGCAGCTTAACCGAAAGTTTACCCGTCCTTGAGAGCGTGCAGACTGCTGGTCCCCCATTCCGTGCCGCGTCGGGAGCATGCATCTGCTTTTTCAGTCGGCGCACCACGGGGATCATGTCGATGGGTCCCCAACCTCCCCGCGTGGAGGGCGACGTCAACTGCCGAAGCACGCATCGGTTCGTGGCCCGTCGGGGAATGTGATGTCGAAACCAGTCGAAATGCCGTGGTCAGAGCCAACGGATGCCGAGGGGGTTGCTCGCGGCGACACCGCTCTGGGCGCCGAAGCGCTCGACAACCTGCTGCGGATACTGGGCGATCAAATCTCTACGGCCGACCACCAGCACGGCGTGTCGATGCGCGAAATGCAGACCCGACTGGCCCGCATCGGCGACCACACGGAATCGGTCAAGGCCGGTCTACCCCAGCAGCACGCCACGGCCTTCGAGCGCATCGAAGGCGGCATGGCCGAGCTCGCCGAGCGTTTTGCCGAAGGCAACCATGCGCAGCAGGCGGCTCGCCCCGAACCCGAGGTTGTGCCCACACCCATTTTACAAGCGCCGACGCCATCCTATTCCGTGCCTGAGGACGATAGCCTCGACTTCATCCCAGCCATCACCTCGAAGTCCGTCTTCAGCACGCGCACTCCGGCCGTCTTCGAGGATCGCTGGGATCGCCAAGATGCCGAAGCGCTGACCCGACATTTCGAAGACGCCGAGGCAGATCAGCCGCCGCGCCGAAGCGCTTTCCAGGCGACGCCGAAGGCAGTTGCCTCGACCGGATCGCGATCGCCCAGCGCGCCGACGCCGTCTGCCATCCCCATGGACGCGGCTTGGCTCGACTCCCGCCTCGCCAGCATCGCCGACCGTGTCGAACAGTCGTTGGCGGTGCTGCGCCCCGACAGTCAATTGCTCGCCATCAATCAACGCTTCGATCAATTCGAGAGCCGCGTCACCCGCGTGCTCGACGATGTGGCGGCCCGCGCCGATGTGCAGGGCCTGGGTGAAGTCGAAA
>JANOKV010000069.1:0-2950 GCA_031419415.1 Hyphomicrobiales bacterium
ACCGCGAGCGTCTCTTCATCCGGCGCTGGCCCCAGCCATACGGGTTCCTGGCCAATGAGTTTGGTGATCGAGTCCATCGACTTGATATCGTCGGGCGTCACCAGTGTAACGGAGCAACCCTCCCGGCCGGCGCGCCCGGTGCGTCCGATACGGTGGATGTAGTCATCGGGCTGCCAGGGCACGTCATAATTGACCACGTGCGAGACATCGGGAATGTCGAGGCCACGGGCGGCGACGTCCGACGCTGCCAGCATGGCGATTTCGCCCGCCCGGAACTTGTCGAGCGTGGAGGTGCGGCTCGCCTGGTCCATGTCGCCATGCAGCGCGCCAGCATTGAAGCCATGCTTCAGCAGGGATTTCAACAGGATCGCGACGTCGCGCTTATAGTTGGAGAAGATGATCGCGTTTCTGACTTCGAGCGATCCGAGAATTTCGCGCAGGGCTTCACGTTTGGCCCAGTCTTCAGTGGAGTCGCAGTAGCGAAACAGCTGCTTGATCGTTGGCGCCGCCGATGCCGCCCGCGTCACCTCGACACGAACGGGATCGCTCAGGAACTGGTCCACGAGCCGCGTGATTTCCGGCGGCATGGTCGCCGAGAAAAACAGCGTCTGACGCTTGGTCGGCAAGAGCTTGCAGATTTTCTCGATGTCGGGAATGAATCCCATGTCGAGCATCCGGTCGGCTTCGTCGATGACCAGGATCTCGACGCCCATCAGCATCAGCTTGCCGCGCTGGAAGTGGTCGAGCATGCGGCCCGGCGTGGCGATCAGCACATCCACGCCCCGATCGAGCTTTTGGACTTGATCTCCCATCGAGACGCCGCCGATCAGCAGGGCGACGTTCAATTTGTGATTGACCCCGTACTTTTCGAAACTCTGGGCGCATTGCGCCGCAAGTTCCCGGGTCGGCGCCAGGATCAGCGACCGAGGCATACGGGCGCGCGCCCGACCGCTTTCCAGACGTGCGATCATCGGCAGCACGAACGAGGCGGTCTTGCCGGTTCCCGTCTGCGCAATGCCGAGCACATCGCGGCCAGTCAAGGCCACGGGGATCGCCTGAGCTTGGATCGGAGTCGGCGTGGTGTACCCAGTCGCTTCGATAGCGGCGAGCACTTTGGCGCTGAGTCCGAGCTCAGCGAAGGTGGTGGTCTGCAAAAAGCAGTCTCCCAACAGCGTTCAACATCCGACCCTGCCCCGGATGGGCACGATCGGTGACAGGGCAGAGCGCAGGGGGGCTGCTAGGACCGGTGGCGACGTCGCCTGCCCGATCGTCAACAGAAATGTGGAGCATCGAGAAAAGGGACAAATGGATATCAGCATCCCCTGCGCCCGACGGTGTGCTGTGTGACATACTTCGCACGGCGGAGCAAGCAGAACACCAAGGTATCGCAACACCAGGGCGGGTTACGCTGTCCGGGGCAGTTCCAGTCTCGACCCCGCCCCCAACTGTAATCCCGCAGTGTGTCCGCAGGACCCAGCCGTCCGCAGGCTCTTATCCTGGCCGAGAGATGACTTCCAGCGCCCCTCCGTTCAGTCAGGGTTTGGGCCGTCAGGCGTTCCGTCTTGCCAACGTCCGGCGTGGCGCTCACCATTGGGTTGGGGCGCGCGGCCCCGAGGGCCAGGAGGACGATGATGACCCCCGATTCACCACTCCCCAAACGCAAGCTCGGTCGCACCGGCCTCGACGTGACGGCGCTCGGGTTCGGCAGTGCGCCGCTCGGCGATATCTATGAGATCCTCGACGATGCGACGGCCATCGCGGCCGTCGAAACGGCGGCCAAGCGTGGCGTGACCCTGTTCGACACCGCTCCGCACTACGGCCAGGGCATGGCCGAGCACCGCTACGGCACCGCGCTCCGCCGCCAGCCCCCGGGCAGCTTCGTGCTGTCGAGCAAGGTCGGCCGCGTCATGAAGCCAGCCCCCCAAGGCCGCACCAAGACCACGCGTTTCGTCGGTGGCCTGCAGTTCGATGTCGTCCACGACTACAGCTACGACGGCGCCATGCGTTCCCACGAGCAGTCCTTGCTGCGCTTGGGGCTGCCCAAGGTCGACGTCTTGTTGATCCATGATGCCGACGCGTGGAGCCATGGTCCCGTCGAAGGCCCCAAGCGCTATCGGGAGGCCATGGACGGAGCCTACAAGGCGCTCGTGAAACTGCGCAGCGAGGGCGTGATCAAAGGCATTGGTTTTGGCACCAACGACCCCGAATACGCAGTGCGGTTCCTGCACGAGGGTGACTTCGACTGCATGTTGATTGCAGGACGCTATTCGTTGCTCGAGCAGCCGGCGCTGACCGAAGTGCTGCCGCTCGCGGCGCAAAAGAACGTCGGCGTGATGCTCGGCGGTGTCTTCAATTCAGGGATTCTCGCCACCGGATCAATTGCGGGCGCGACCTACAACTATACGCCGGCCCCACCCGAAGTGATCGACAAGGTTCGCAAGATCGAGAAGGTGTGCGCCAGCCACGGCGTTGCGTTGGCGACAGCGGCCATGCACTTCCCCCTCGGCCACGCAGCCGTCTCATCCATTGTTCTGGGCTCTGTAAAACCAGCGGAAGTCGAACACAACGTCGCCGCCATGTCGACCAAAGTGCCGGCAGCCCTCTGGCGCGATCTGAAATCCGAACGCCTGCTCGCGAAAGATGCGCCGGTGCCCGGCGAATAACCGGATAGGTCGCGGTGATGTGGCCCGAAGTGGCCTCGCGCCGCGTCAAGCGGCTATGCTTGCGCGGCCGTCTCGTCGATCGAGCCTGGCGTGGCCCGCC
The DNA here is from genome assembly GCA_031419415.1 of Hyphomicrobiales bacterium. Classification (GTDB taxonomy): domain Bacteria; phylum Pseudomonadota; class Alphaproteobacteria; order Rhizobiales; family Hyphomicrobiaceae. Next base: position 2,764 of record JANOKV010000069.1, read on the forward strand.
GCTCCCGCGCCCCGTGCGTCAGTCGCTCTGCAAATTTCCGCACCACACGGCCAGCACTTTTGTGCCGCTCGGCCTGAACTTCGGCTGCGGCGGCGCGCACCACGGCGCGAAAATCAGGCTCTGGTGCGGTATCGATGCGGGCGGAATCCTTCGGGTGATCGGCGCCGGTGTCCACAACCGGCGCAGC
>JANOKV010000070.1:0-6193 GCA_031419415.1 Hyphomicrobiales bacterium
CGGATCGCCGTACTGCTCGACAAGCTCAATCGCGAGCGCAAGGCCATCGAAACGCAAATGCTCGAGGAAGCGATGGCGGACGCCGATCGCGTCGTCGAGGCCGATCCGGACGCGGCCATCGTAATGGTTGGGTCGGAGGCGTGGCACAAGGGGGTCGTCGGCCTCGTGGCCAGCCGACTCGTGGAGAAATACAAACGGCCAGCCTGCGTCGTGGCGTGGGAGGCCAAGGGCGACGGGACGGCCTCATTGCGCTCGGTGGCGGGCGTCGATATCGGCGCAGCGGTTCGCCGCGCGGTGACAGACGGGCTTCTCGTCAAAGGCGGCGGGCACGCGATGGCCGCGGGCTTGACAGTGGCGCGCACGGGTGAGGATGCATTGAAAGCGCATTTCGAAGCGATGCTACGTGACACGGCGAGCGCGGCGCGCCAAGCGTCAGCGCTGGAGCTGGACGGTGCGCTGACCCCGGTCGCGGTGACAGACGACCTGATGGACCTCATCGACAAAGCTGGACCCTATGGTCAAGGCAATCCGCAGCCGCGCTTTGCTTTTCCGGCGCACCGGGTGCGGTTCGTCAAAGTGATGGGCGAGGCGCACGTGCGGTGCACGCTGGAAGCCGGCGATGCCTCGAAACTCGACGCTATCGCCTTTCGCGCTGTTGGCCAGCCGATCGGAAATTTGCTGCTCGATTCAGGAGGAATGCCGCTGCATATCGCCGGCAATCTGCGGCGCGACAGTTGGGGCGGCCGGCAGCGCATCGAGCTGATGATCGAAGATGTGGCCGATCCCCGCGGGCAGGGATGATCGCCCCGGCTCCGCGAGCCGAGGCGTAGGCGCATTCACCCCTGACGTTGCGCGGCGCCGAGCGCGAACGCGCCTGCGCCCTCGCCGGCGATCTTGCCGAACACGGCGCCCGAAGTGAGCCCCGTGCCGCCGGGGTAGTTGTGGTAAAACAAGCCACCGACCAGTTCGCCCGCCGCATAGAGCCCGGGGATCGTGAAGCCGTCGGTGTGTTCGACCTCGCAGCCCGTGCTGATCTTCAAGCCACCGAACGTGAACGTGAGCCCACAGGTGATCTGATAGGCCTCGTAGGGCGGTTCATCGAGCACGTTGGCCCAGTTCGATTTGGCGACGGCCAGTCCCTGCGTGCCGCGACCATCCTTCACGGCCGGGTTGAACGGAACGTCCGTCATGACGGCTGCATTGTAGGCTTTCAATTCCGCCAGACAGGCCGCCGCATCGACACCTTCGAGCTTCGTGACCAGTTCTTCGAGCGTATTAGCCGACACCTTGGTCATACGCTTGATGCGGTATTCACCGCGCAGCATATGCAGAACCTTCTTGTCGAAGATCTGCCAGGCCATCATGTCGGGCTGGTCTTTGACCACGTGGCCATACTTGGCATAGGTGTAATTGCGGAAATCAAAGCCTTCATCGACGAAGCGCTTGCCGGTGGCGTTGACCATGATGCCGAGCGGATAGCTGTGCTTCTGGAAATTGTCGCCGACCGTCAGATCGCCGAACTCGGGCGCGTTGAAATCCCAGCCGACAGCGTGGCCGCTCGACCAGTGGCCATGCGGCATCGCGCCGATGGCGAGCGCCATGTTGATACCGCCGCCGGTGTTGTAGCGGGTGCCGCGCACCTTCGCGAGTTCCCAGCCCGGCCCCATGTAGCGGCAGCGCATCTCGGCGTTGCTCTCGAACCCGCCGCACGCCAGCACCACCGCGCCACAGGTGAGATCGTACTTCTTGCCCTTGTTGCGCGCCGTGACGCCGATGACTTTGCCATCCGAGTCTGTGATGAGGGAGTGGCCCGCCGTCTGGTAGCGAATGTCGACGCCGTTTTTGGCGCAGATGTCATGTTCGGTGTCGATCAGGCCGTGGCCGCCGCCCCAGGTCTCGACGCACAGCCCGCCCCAGAATTTGAACTTGCCGTCGACCTTGAAGGCCTGCCGGCCTTCGCTGGTTTGGAATTTGACGCCGTGTTTGCGCCACCACTGCCAAGTCGACGTGGAATTTTTGACGAGCACGTCGCACAGCTCCGGATCGGTGCGGTAGCGCGTCATGCGGTACATGTCGTCGAAGTACTGTTCCTCGGTGTAGGCGCCGAAATCGCGCGCTTCGACTTCTGCGTCCGACAGATCGACGAGGGACTTCACGTCTTCAGCGTCGTTGTAGACGAGGCGCAGGGCGCCTGCCGTATAGGTGGAATTGCCGCCGCGCTCTTCCTTCGGGGCGGCTTCCAACATGATGACACGGGCGCCAGTGTCGCGCGCAGCCATGGCAGCCGAACAGGCGGCGTTGCCGGCCCCCACAACTATGACATCGGCATCCAAAGCCGCATTGGCCATCGACAAGTCTCCATCGTGTTGGTGCTCGAGCGATCGACGCCGGTGAGCTGAGAGGCGGCGGTGATCCTATCAGCTGAGGTGCGGTCGCGGTCAACCCCGCGTCGATTTGGAAGACCCCTGCAGCACCTGGTCGGCGCGGGCGTGCACACATGCAAACGCGGGCGGAAGCTCGGCGCATCCACCCGCGTCTTAAACTTTGGCCGTGCCGCGGTTACCAGCTCCGGCGAGGGCCCGTATCGATATGGAAAAGACCGCCGCCGTAGTGCTTGAGGCCGCCGACGACGCCGCTCGACCGCAGGTAGGCCATGGCGCCGCGCACATTGCCGCGCAGTCTGAAGTCGACGGCGCTGCCGGTCAGATGATGCGATTTGCGCGCCCCGCCGACGCGTCTGTTGTGTGAATGGCTGCGGCAGGTGGAGGACACCGTGACCGTCCCGAAACTCGCCAACGAGGCGACAACGCTATGCAGCGCGCTGTTGAGACAGCTCGAGGATGCGACCCAGCGCACGCTGCCACCGCCAGACAGGCTGGGCCCGAGGGACGGTGCTGCGGGCTCTGACGTTGCGTAGGCCGCCGTCGGCGTGAAGCCGCCGAGGCTTGCGACCTGGACGCCCTTCTTGGTGCGGCGGGCCTTCCGGCCCGACTGCGTGGCGCCGAGCTTCATGGCTTGGGATGAACCCCGATTGGCGAATGCCGATTTGAGCCATTCGACTTCATCGGCGTGGGCTTTGGTGTTGGCGCCCAGGCAGAACATGGAAACGAAAAACGACAGGGCAAGCGCAAAAGGTTTCCTCGCCCGAAGAAGAGACGCTGTAGACATGTAAATACTCCACCCGAATTTCGACGTATTCCCTAGGTTGTGGCGTTGCCCGAGAGCCCCGGCGCCCCAACCACGAAAGTCGCTCATAGTTTGCATTTGTCCCGAAGTGGTACGCAGAGTGTGCGTTTGGTTAATCACGAGCGGGCTGCGCAGGCCGCGCTTTGGCCTTGCAGAACCCCGAAAAACACCGCAAATCACGGTTTTCCCGAGGTGGATCGACGGCTGGCATCGGCCGCTGGAAGAGCGTCGTCATGGCAGCCCCGAAGGGCCGAGCCGCGAACGAAATCCCGCTTGGGCTAAAGCTCCAACAATCGGCGAAGCAATTGAAGACGCGCTATAAATGCCGTGTCATGATGTGAAATCCGAATGTGCCTCCCCTCGAGACCTCGTGAAGATCGATCGGACCCCCGCCATGCCAAACTCCGTGATGTGGAAAGACTCCACGGCGTGCGAACTGCGTGACTTGGCTGGCCGCGATGCGATCGTGATGCTGCCCGTGGCCTCGATGGAGCAGCATGGGCCGCACCTCGCCGTCGGCGTGGATACGATCCTGTGCGAGGCCATCTGCAAAATCGCTGCTGAAGCCGTGCAGGCTGAGAGAGCGGTGGTCGTTGCGCCGACGTTGTGGTGTGGACTGGCCGAGCATCACATGGCCTTCGGTGGCACGTTCACCTTCGACATTCCCACCTATCGCGCGGTGCTGCTGGCGTTTCTAAAAGGCATCGCGCGGCACGGCTTCGGCAAGGTCTTCATCGTCAACGGTCACGGCGGCAATGTCAGCGCCCTCGCGGCGTTCTTGCCGGACCTCGCTCTCGAAACGGGATTGACCATCCGCGTGACCACCTACTTCGAGCTGGCACAGCCCGCCATGCCGGCCATCCTCGAGGATCAGGAGCGGGTGCGACATGCGTGCGAAGGCGAGACCAGTTTGATGCTGGCGCTGGCGCCCGATGGCGTGCGGATCGACAAGTTGGCCGACGCGTATGGTCCCAAGCACTCGACGCCGCGGCCTCTGGGTGTCGGGCAATACCGATCGTTTCAATCGTTTTCACCGTCCGGCGTCGTCGGTGATGCGCGGCGCGCGACCAGGGAAAAGGGTGAAAAACTCACCATTGCCTGCCGCGACGCCCTGGTCGCGGTGCTGCGCGACGACGAGGTCTGGCAGTAGCGCGATCGCACGCCTTAATTCGCGATTGCAATCGTAATCGCGCGCTGCTCGAGCAACGCCGCGACCTGGGTCTTGCTGTAACCCAGCTCGCCCAAGACGGCCGCCGTATCGCTGCCGATTGGCGGGGCCATCGTGTCTTGTTCGCGCGCGACCCCCCGCCAGAGCACCGGTTGGCGCAGCGCGCGATGCACGGGGCCGCCACCGTAGGTCGGCTCGAAAAATCCGACGGCTGCGAGGTGCGGGTCGGTCAGCAGGCTTTCCATCGAGTTGACGGGGCCGCACGGCACGTCGAGTTCTTCGAAGAGCGCCAGCCAGTCGGTGCTGGTGCGGTTGCCGAGCGAGGCGTGGAGGACGGCGTAGAGATCGCCTGATTTCTTCGAGCGTTCCGTGTCGGAGGTAAACCACGGCTCCGCCACGATGTCCTCGCGGCCCAGCGCCGTCAGCACCCGCGTCCATTGCGCCACCGTATAAGGTAGCAGCGCGATCCATCCGTCCTTGGTCTGGTAGGGGCGGCGTTCGGATGACATGACGCGATGATAACCGGTGCCGCCGTCAACGGAGAACGAGGCGCCCATCAAATGCTCGTTCATGGCGAACGAGGTGATGGCCTCGAACATCGGCATCTCGACGAGTTGGCCTTCGCCGCCATTGCGTTCGCGATGAAGCAGCGCGCCGAGCACTGCATAAACAATGTGTAGCGCGCCCACTTTGTCGGCTGTCACCGTCGGGTGATAGGCGGGCGCGCCATCGCGCCGTTCGGTCAGGCCGGCAATGCCGCTCGAGGCCTGGATGATATCGTCATAGGCGGGCTTGCCGGCGTAGGGGCCATCGCTGCCGTAGCCGAGCCCCGCGCAATAGACGAGCTTGGGATTGAGCGCGTGCACCGCCTCCCAGCCGAAGCCCAGCCGATCGAGCGCGTCTTGGCGCATATTATGGACGAGGGCGTCCGACGTCGCGATCAGACGGCGCAAGATCTCCTTGCCCGCCTCCTGTTTCAGGTCGACGGCGAGCGAGCGCTTATTGCGGTTGTTGTTGACGAAGATAGAACCGATGCCGGGCGCGCCGTGGGGGCCGACAGCGCGATTCATATCGCCTGCGATGGTTTCGATCTTGATCACCTCGGCGCCCATGTCGGCGAGGATCTGCGTGGCATAGGGACCGAGCACGATCGTCGTAATGTCGACGATGCGTAGACCTTTTAAAAGCGGATACATGCAGCAGAGCCCTCAACCACGGTTTTTCTTGCGGAAAAAAATCCGCCACGGGTCGGGAAACTGCCCCACGGGCACCTCGATCAGCGCCGGTCCGCCCGCAGCTAGCGCATCGCCGATTTCCTTGCCCAGCGCTGCGGGCGTCGTTGCGCGCCGCGCGCGCATGCCGAAGCTTTCGCCCAGTTTCACGAAGTCAGGATTGGTCAAGTCGCTCGCGATGACGCGGCCCTCGTAGGCCATCTCCTGCATGCGTTTGACGTTGCCGTATGCGTTGTCGACGAACACCACCGAGACGAGCCCGATATCGTGCTTCACGGCCGTCGCCAACTCCTGCACGCCGAACATGAAGCCGCCGTCGCCCGACAGCGATACGACGGGTGTGTTCGGCAGCGCCGCCTTGACGCCGAGCGCCACGTTGAGGCCCCAGCCGAGCGTGCCCTGATAGCCCGAGGAAATGTAGGTGCGCGGCGCGTAGACGGGATACATGACCCGCGAGACGTAGGAAACCTGCGTCAGCTCCTCGACGAGCACGCCGTCTTCGGGAACGGCGGCGCGGATGGCGTCGATCCAGGCTTTTTGCGGTGCAAGGTCGGCCAGCTCGATCGCCACCTTGGCATTGAGCGCCAGCATCTCGTCGCGACGGTCG
>JANOKV010000071.1:0-4338 GCA_031419415.1 Hyphomicrobiales bacterium
CATGATCTCCCAGTATTTCGTGGGGCAAGAAGCCTCCGGCAAAGACAGCGCGCTGAAGCGCCTGACGCGCCAGATCTCGGAGCTGACGAGCTTGCTGTCGCTCGAGAAGGGAAAATCGCGCAGTATCGAGGATGATTTGGCATCGATGCAGGCGACGCTCGCAGCGTTGAAGGGCGACAATGAACGCCTCGCCATCTCGGCAGGCCTGGGCGACGACAAGGCGTCGTCGGCCGCCGGACGGGCAGCGCTTCTGGCGAAGGAATTGGAGGACCAGAAGGGGGCCTCGAGCGAGGCGCTGGCCAAAGTCGACTTGCTCAACCAGCAACTGTTGGCGCTCCGCCGCCAGATCGCGGCGCTGAACGAGGCGCTACAGTCCGCAGAGGCCAAGGACAAGGACGCCCAGACCCGCATCACCGATCTGGGCGCGCGGCTCAATGTCGTGCTGGCGCGACAGGTGCAGGAATTGCAGCGCTACCGCTCGGATTTCTTCGGGCGTCTGCGCGATCTGCTCCGCGATCGACGTGATATTCGCATCGTGGGCGACCGTTTCGTGTTCCAGTCCGAGGTGCTGTTTCCCTCCGGTCAGGCGCAGATGACGCCGGAAGGCCTCGGCGCCATCGACGCGCTGGCCGCCGCCATCGTCGACCTCGAACGCCAGATCCCGCCGGAAATCGATTGGGCCCTGCAGGTCGATGGCCATACCGACAGCCGCCGGATGGCCAGCCGCGATTTTCCCTCCAACTGGGAGCTGTCGAGCGCGCGGGCCACGTCGGTCGTCAAATACCTGATCAGTCGCGGGGTGACACCCAAGCGCCTTGTCGCCGCCGGATATGGCGAATTCGCGCCTCTGGAAGAGGGCAGCAGCGAGGAAACGCTGCGCCGCAACCGGCGCATCGAACTCAAGCTGACGAACAGGTAGCCGTTACAGCCCATCGCGCGACAGCGCAGACGTGCCTACTTCGGCTGCGTCTCGGCGGCAGCAATCAGACGGCGATTGGCGAGATACCAGACGAGACAGACGACCTGTACGGCCAGCACGATGCCGAACGCCACGCTGTAGGCCTCCGGCGCATAACCGCCCGACGCGCTTGTCGGATAGAAGCCGATCACCGCGCCGATGCCGTACTGCGCGATGAACGCCCACGAGAACATCAGCAAATTCGCCGCCGTGTTCGCCCGGCCCGACAGGGCGCTGCCGAAATAGCGCGCGAGCCAGGGAAACGAAATCACCGCGACATGACCGGTCATGCCGAACAGCGACCACAGAACGATCGACACCGTGCCATCCTGCGGATTGAACAGCAGCGCCACTTGCACGGCAAAGTAGATCGCCAGGAAGCCCAGCATGGTCGTCAACAACGAGTATCCGCGCCGCGCGAGCCGGTCGGCGACGACACCACTGAGCAGGATGCTGACGATGAACATCGCCGCCATGATCAGCAACGCATTCGCGACGCCGATCCGGTCGAGGCCGCCGATATCGCGAAACCAGGGACCGACCCACAACGTCTGCATCGCGATATGGGAGCCTGCCGTGGTGGCCAGCAGGGGCGCCATGGCCAAAAATACGCGGTCCGTGTAAATTTGGCCGATCTGGCGAATTTGCTTGGACAATCGCTCTGACGATGTGGCGACGCCCCTTTCGGGCACGATCAGCAGGATCATCATGCCGGCTATGAACGTCACGGTGGCGAGCCCCATGAACGTCGATCGCCATCCAAAAGATCGCGACATGAATTCAAGAGGAGCGGTCGCAATCAGCAGGCCGAGCCCACCCACCGACATCAGACAGGCATTCGCCAGCGCGCGCCGGGGCTCCGACACCCAGATGACGACGGCCTTGAAGCTGCTCATCAGACCGCCCGAAAAAGCGATCCCGATCATGGCGCGGCCGATGGTCAGCGTGGTCGCATCGCGCCCCAACGAAAAGAGCAGCGCTCCTGCCGCGCCGAAGATGACCAGTGAGCCCTGGACGCGTCGCGGCCCGTAACGGTCGAGCAGCACGCCCAGAGGCAACTGGAACGCAGCGAATGCTCCCAGATAGGCCGCCGTCAACAAGCCCAGTTCAGACGGCGTGAGGCCCAATTCCGCGACGAGGTCGCCCGCCACCACGGCATTGGCGCCGCGATAAAGATAGGAAAAGAGGTAGCCGAAGGCGAATGGCGCCAGGGCCATGAGCAACAGCCCAGCCCCAACCGGCGGCTGGTGGGACGGGTGCGCAGCAGAACTTGCAGACGTTCGCCCCGGCGGGTGCGCCGCCTCGACAGCCCGGGATCGAGCGTCATCGTCGCGTGACATGGGGAGGTGCTCATGATTTGTGGGGACCGTCTCGGACCCACTATCGCAGAGGCGGCGCTCACAAGGGAATGCGACACCAGACCCGCCCCACCGAGCGGTCGCAGACGCAACGAGCAATTGGCGGACTTGCCATGTGAGGGAAGGTTTGCAACAGGTGGGCGGAATCACGAGCGGTCGGCGGCGACTCGCTCGGACCTATCCCACCTGCTTGAAACGACGGAGAAACTCCATGAGCGACGCCCGCGTCGGCGATGCGCCCAAACAGCTCCTCCACCTCGTTTTCGGCGGAGAATTGAGCTCGCTTGCGCGGCTCGAGTTCGTGGACACGGAAAAGCTCGATATCGTTGGCATTTACCCGAACTATGCGGAGGCCCACAAGGCTTGGAAAGGTGTCGCGCAGCGGACCGTCGACAATGCTCACATGCGCTATTTCATCGTCCACATGCACCGCCTGCTCGATCCGGACGGCACGCCCGGTGGCTGAGCAATGCAGCAGCAGCGATTGCCGCATGACCTTCGACCCGCGTGGCGATTATGATAGCGGCATGAGCAATGCATTCGATCAGGCGGATCGACCGTGAACGCGCAACAGGACGGACAGCGCGCGAGACGAGGGCTCGACAGTGGGACGAAAAGCCTGCTGCGGCGGATCGCGGACGAATGGGTCTGGCCCAGGCGCAGCGAACTGCTGGTCGTGCTGCTGCTGATGATCGGACTGGCCGCCGTCACTGGCAGCTACCCGCGCCTGATCAAATATGCCTTCGATGAGCTGCCCAAGGGCGACATCGGCGTGCTCTACAGCGTCGCCGGCCTCATCGTCCTGGCGACCAGCACGCGCGCCATCTTGATGTATTTAACGACGGTGACCTCGAACCGCATCGTGCTCCGCATCACGACGGGAATGCAGAACAAAGCCATCGCCCACCTCGTCGGCGCCGACTACGCGCGATTGACGCGCGACGCGCCCGGCGACCTGATCTCGCGCCTCACCAACGACGTCAGTCAAATCCAAGTGGCCCTTCAGGCCGCGCTGACCACCGCCGTGCGCGATGCCCTGACGATAACGGCCCTCGTCGGCTACATGGTGTGGAGCGATCCTATATTGTCTGCGATGGTGCTGGGCGTTTATCCGCTGGCCATACTGCCGATTCTGGCAATCGGTCGACGCCTGAAGAACGTCGCTCGACGCACGCAGGAACAACAGGGCCAGATGCTCTCGCTGATGGCCGAACAGCTCGGCAGCGCACGCCTCATCAAGACGTTTCGCCTCGAAGCCTATGCGACCAGCCGCATGGTGCAGAGTTTCGAGCAGATCTTTGCCCTGCGCATGAAAGCCGTCAAAAATCGCGCCCGCCTCGATCCGATGCTGGAAGCGCTCGGCGGCGTCGCAGTCGCCGGCGTCATCGCCATCGCCACGTGGCGCATCGCGTCCGGCATCAGCACCATCGGCGATTTCATGGCGTTCGTGACCGCGCTCGTGCTCGCCGCCCAACCGACGCGGGGTCTGGGCAATCTTTCGGTGCGCCTTCAAGAAGGCCTGGCTGCCGCCGAACGGCTCTATGGGCTGCTGGATGAGGCCCCTGTCGTGGTCGACCGGCCGGGCGCGCGGAACCTTCTCGTGTCCGTGGGCGCAATCACCTTCGATCGGGTGACCTTCGGATATGGGCAAGGCGTCGAGAGTGCAGCAGTGCGAGGCTTCTCGTTGCGTGTTCCGGGCGGCGGCACAGTCGCGCTCGTCGGCCGCTCGGGCGCTGGCAAATCGACCCTCGTCAATCTGGTGCCGCGCCTCTTCGATGTCGATGGCGGCCGCATCCTGATCGATGGCCAGGATGTGGCCGAGGTCACGCTCGAGAGCCTGCGCAGCGCCATCGCCGTCGTCAGTCAAGACGTGACGCTGTTCGACGATACGATCCGCGCCAATATCGCGTTGGGGCGTCTGGGAGCGTCGGAAGACGATATTCTGGAGGCCTCCAAAGCCGCCGCTGCGCACGAATTCATTCTCGAGCAACCCGATGGCTACGACACCCGGATCGGCGACGG
>JANOKV010000072.1:0-14017 GCA_031419415.1 Hyphomicrobiales bacterium
AGATCAGCGGCCTTGTCGAGAATCGCGCCACGGGCCGGTCCGCCCATCCGATCCCACCCACGAGCCGCCGCGGTTGCAGACACGAGCGCGCGCTCGATATCCTCGGGGCTGGAATTGACCACTGTGCCGATACGCTGCCGATTGTCGTGAGGACAGGTGACGAGCTGCGCTGTTGGCCCCGCCGTGCGCACAACGCCATCGATGATCGGTCCAACGGCGAAAGACGGCGCCAATTCGGTAGCAATCTGGGTGAGAAGTGGCCCGCGCACAGCCGCTTCAGTCAAAGCCAAACCCAAACTGTTGCGCCGGCCGGGAGCAAAAATGTCGCCAGGCTTTGGGAGTCTACGGGCGGTGTCTGCCGCGCCGGATTGCCATCTTTGCTCCGCTCCACTCACCGGATCGCGAATAATGTCCTCGATCGGCAACGCATCGTCGGCGAGCCGATTGACGAAGCTCGTGTTGGCCCCGTTTTCGAGCAGCCGTCGCACCAAATATGCGAGCAAATCCTCATGCCCACCGACGGGCGCGTAAATTCGGCATGCTGCGCCGAGACGCCCGTCGCGCAAGACGTCGTCGTAGATCGTCTCGCCCATACCGTGCAGGCGTTGCAGCTCGTAGGGCGCGCTGCCGCCCGCCACGATGGCGGTGGCGATGCTATGCGCGTTGTGGGTGGCGATCTGCGGATAGAAGGCCTGTTGATCGGCGAACAGAAAGCGCATGGCCGCCAGATACGAAACGTCCGTGTCGCGTTTGTCGCTGAATACGGGATAATCGGCCAGTCCGCGCTCCTGCGCCCATTTGATCTCACTGTCCCAGTAGGCCCCCTTGACCAACCGCACGGGAATGCGTTTTCCCCCGCGATCGGAAAGGCGCTTGAGCCACCGCAAGACGGGAATTGCGCGCTTGCCGTAAGCCTGCACGGCCAGCCCGAAACCCGACCAACCGTCGAGTGCGGGATCGAGAAAACAGGCGCCGAACACGCCGAGGGTCACATCGAGGCGATCCTGCTCTTCGGCGTCGACCGTCAGCGTCAAGCCACGCGCCCGAGCCATGCGCGCGAGTTCCGTCAAACGCGGGACGAGCTCAGCAGCCAGTCGGTCTTCCTTTCCCGGTTCGAAGCGGGGGTGGATGCCGGAAAGCTTCACCGAAACGCCCGGTCGATGCATCAGGGCGTCACCATGCACGGCCGTCATTGGCCCGACCGACCGCCCGATCACCTCGATCGCAGCGACATAGCGCTGATAGGTGCGGTCGGCGTCCTTCGCCGAACGGGCCCCCTCGCCCAACATGTCGTAAGAAAATCGAAATCCTCGCTTTTCAAAAGGCGCCGCGTGCTCGATCGCCTCTTCGATCGTCCGGCCCAGCACGAACTGGTCTCCCATGATGCGCATCGCCTGGCGCACCGCTTGCCGGATCATCGGTTCGCCGGAGCGGCCGACCAGACGTTTGAGCATCCCGATAGGTCCGCCCGCCTTCGCCTGACCGAGCCTGGCAATACGCCCCGTTAGAAGAAGGCCCCAGGTCGAGGCATTGACGAGTAGATTGTCGGATCGCCCGACGTGGCGATCCCAATCGCCGCCACCGATTTTCTCCGCAATCAAGGCATCGGCCGTCTCCGCGTCCGGGATGCGGAGCAGCGCCTCGGCGAGACACATCAGAATGACGCCCTCCTCCGAGGAGAGGCCGTATTCGTGGAGGAATGCGTCCACGCTGCCGTGCTTGCCGCGCTCGGATCGCGCCGCGCCGGCGAGGCGGCGCGCCAGTTCGCCAATCCGGAGGCGTTCATCGGCCGTGTAGACCGCGCGCTCGAGCAACCCGCCGAGCAGCCGCGTCTCGTCGACGAGGTGGTAGGCTGCGATTTCATCCCGTACGGCAATACCCGCGGCAAGGGCTGACTGTTTGCGTTTCGTTTCAGGCACGGCAACCATCATACGCTCCCGGTCGGACGTGGCTTTTTCACCCGAAGAATCGCTCGCAGTCTACCAGATCGACGCGACAAGAGCCGCGATGGACTGGAGATCGACGCTTGGAGGCGTGCCGTCCTACGGGAACCACGCCTTGAGGCGAGCTTCGCTCCGGCGTAACGTGACCCCTCTTTGTCTCGAGAATACGAGGGACGCCAAACAGCGGAGGCGCGCGCACGTGAGCACGGACCACGATCAGCCGGCTCTGCTGTTGACGGTTCCGCGACGCTTGTTCGTGCTCTTTACGGTGGTGGTCTCGTCAACGGCGTTCAATGCCGCGACATTTTCGGTGGCGGCCGTCCTGCCGCAGGTGCAGGGCGCCATGTCGGCCACGCAGGACGAAGCCTCCTGGGCCGTGACGTTCTTCATCCTCGCGACGGCGGTCAGCATGCCGATGACCGGCTGGCTCGTAAACCGCTTTGGACGCGCGGGCGTGCAATTTTGGAGCCTCGTGGGCTTCACGCTGGCCACGCTCATGTGTGGCTTGGCTCAATCGCTCGAGGCCCTCGTTGCGTGGCGGGTTGTCCAAGGGGTGATGGGCGCACCCCTGCAACCTCTCGGGCAATCGGTGCTACTCGATGTTTTTCCGCGCCATCAGCACGGTCTCGTCATTTCGATATTCGGCACCACCAATACGATCGGCCCCGTCATCGGTCCGGCGGTCGCTGGCTACCTCGCCGAATACTATAGTTGGCGTTGGGGTTTTTTCGTCATCGTACCAGTCGCAGTCGTGGCGACGATTGCGGCGCGGTTCGCGCTACCCGACGAGGGAAAGCGCGACAAGGTGCATTTGGATTGGATCGGTTTCATCTCGCTGTCGGTAGCCATTGGCGCCGTGCAACTCGTGCTGTCGCGCGGCCAACGGCTCGACTGGTTGGAATCAGGCGAAATCATCCTCGCAGCATGTATTGCCGGCCTCGCCCTTTACATGTTCATCGCTCACAGCGCCACGGCACGCCAACCCTTCCTGTCGCCCCGCCTGCTGTTGGACCGTAACTATGTCATTGGCCTCTGCCTCATCGGCATCTTTGGGATGCTCAACTTCACGCCGATGGTGCTGATCCCACCCTTGCTGCAAAACCAGTTGGGCTTCCCCGACGGACTGATTGGATTCATCGTGAGCTGGCGAGGTGCTGGCGTGATGGCGGGGTCATTCGCATCGATTTTTGCACAACGATTGGACCCGCGCGTCGGCATGGTCGCGGGTTTCGGCATGCAGATCATCTCGGGGCTTTGGCTCATCAGCATCGATCTGAACGTGCCGGTGAAGACCCTGTGCATCAATATATTTCTCCAGGGGCTTGCCGTGGGCCTGATCTGGACGCCCATCGTGACGACGGCGTTTCGTACCCTCGACCATTCCTTGCGGCCCGAGGGCATCGCGGTTCTACATCTCACCCGTAGCATCGGCTCGAGCTTCTTCATCTCGATTTCCATCGCCGAGATCATGCGCGCGACCGGCGCCAACTACAGTCGCATGGCGGAAATGGTATCGCCTTACAACAAGGCACTCACGGACCCGACGTCGATGGGCGGCTGGACCACCGAAAGCGTCACTGGCGTGGCTCAAATCGGCAAGGAGATCACCCGGCAAGCCGCAATGCTGGGCTTCATGAACGCTTTCGTGATGTACACGGCGGTGTCATTCGTCGCGATTCCCCTGGTGATGATGCTCGGCCGCCGCCAAAAGGCCGTATGAGCGGTTTGCACGCAAATATCTGGACTCGCTGCAACGATACCATGACCATACGCCCAGAAAATTCCTTCTCAGGAGCACGCACGCAATGAGCCAGCCGTCGGAAAAGGCCACCCCGCGTCCCGCAGCCTCTGTCGTCTTGATCCGTGACGGCGCCCAAGGCATCGAAGCCTTCATGATCGAACGGCATCAGGGAGCGGGGCTCGCGTTCTCTGGAGCCTTGGTGTTCCCCGGCGGTAAAGTCGACGAAGAAGATCGCGCAGTCGGTTGGGCCGACCGACAGCAACCCACAGCTGATGTCCCCGACCTCGCGTTCTGGATCGCCGCCGTACGCGAGACGTTCGAGGAAACGGGGATATTGCTCGCTCGCAGACCGGATTCGCGTGCGCTCATCGGCGGAGACGATGCGGCCCGTATCGTGGCCGATGCGCGTGCGGCATCCAGGGCGTCCGGCTCGGGTGATCCAGCGCCCCTCGCGCGCGCCGATTTCGCCGATCTGCTCCAGCGCGAACAGTTGGTGCCAGCCGTCGAGTCTCTCATCCATTTCGGCCACTGGATTACGCCCCCCTGGGCGCCGCGCCGGTTCGATACGCACTTTTTTCTCGTGGGGGCCCCCAAGACCCAGCGGGTCCTGCTCGATGCCGACGAATCGGCGGCGGGTATGTGGATGCGGCCCGCTGATGTGCTGGTCGAAGCCGACGCCGGCAAGCGATCCCTGGTAGCGGTGACACGCTTCACGTTGGAGCTTCTGGATACGTGGGCCTCCGTTGAAGAAGCCACGACCGCTGCGCGTGGGCGGCGCGTGGTGACGGTTCTACCGGAACGCGTGGAGACCGCCAGCGGCCTCGTGCTACGAATCCCCAAGGAGGCCGGTTACGTGCGTTCGGAGATGGCGGTCATGCCGGGCGGGTAATCGCATCCGATATGACGCCGCGCATTGCCCGAAGCAGTCCTCATCGGGTCCGCGCGCTCACCGCTCGAATTTTTTGAACTTGATCCGGTGCGGCTCGACCGCTGCTTCACCCAGGCGACGCTTCTTGTCTTCCTCGTATTCGGCGAAGTTGCCTTCGAACCATTCGACCTGACTGTCGCCTTCGAAGGCGAGGATATGGGTGGCGAGGCGGTCGAGGAAGAAGCGATCATGGCTAATCACCACGGCGCAGCCTGGAAAATCCTCGAGCGCCGATTCCAGTCCCGACAATGTCTCGGTATCGAGATCGTTGGTCGGTTCGTCGAGCAGCAACAGGTTGCCGCCTTGTTTCAGCATTTTGGCGAGGTGGACGCGATTGCGCTCACCGCCTGAGAGCAGGCCGACCTTCTTTTGTTGATCGGCGCCCTTGAAATTGAACCAGCCACAATAGGCGCGGCTGTTCACTTCCTTCTTGTCGCTGAGCTTCATGACATCGAGCCCGCCCGAGATTTCTTCCCAGACGGATTTTTTATCGTCGAGATGCGCGCGGCTCTGATCCACGTACGAGAGAACGACCGAGTCACCCAGCTTTATCGTGCCGCCATCCGGTTGCTCGGCGCCGGTAATCATCTTGAACAGCGTCGTCTTGCCGGCGCCATTGGGGCCGATGACGCCGACAATGCCGCCCGGTGGCAACTTGAAGGACAGGTTGTCGATCAGCAGGCGATCGCCAAAGGCTTTGCTGAGCCCTTCGACCTCGACCACGAGACCACCCAGACGTGGCCCTTGCGCAATCTGAATCTGCGCTTTGCCGACCTGCTCGCGGCCAGCTTCCTCCACCAGCTTGTCATAGGCGCTGATGCGGGCCTTGGATTTGGCCTGGCGGGCTTTGGGTGAGGCACGGATCCACTCCAGCTCACGCCTGAGCGTGCGAGCCTTGGATTCCTCTTGCCCCTTTTCCACCTCTTCGCGCTTGGCCTTCTGCTCGAGCCAGCTCGAATAGTTACCCTTCCACGGCACGCCCTGGCCTCGATCGAGCTCCAGCGTCCAAGCCGTGATGTTGTCGAGGAAATAGCGATCGTGGGTCACGAGAATGATGCAGCCCGCATACTCCTTCAGGTAGTTTTCGAGCCAAGCGACGGACTCCGCGTCGAGGTGGTTGGTAGGTTCATCGAGCAGCAGAATGTCGGGTTTGGCGAGCAACAATTTGGTCAACGCCACGCGTCGCTTCTCACCGCCGGAGAGCTGCGACACTTCGGCGTCGCCCGGAGGACAGCGCAGCGCGTCGAGGGCCACTTCGACCTGTGAGTCCAAATCCCACAAGTTCTGGCTGTCGATCTCGTCCTGAAGCTGAGCCATCTCGTCTGCCGTCTCGTCGGTGTAGTTGGAGGCGATCTCATTGTAGCGATCGACCTTGGCTTTCTTTTCAGCGACGCCTTCCATGGCATTGCCGAGCACGTCCTTATCGGCATTCAACTGTGGTTCCTGAGGCAAATACCCGACCTTGACGCCATCGGCTGGCCATGCCTCGCCTTGGTAGTCCTCGATCTGGCCGGCCATGATCTTGAGCAGCGTCGACTTTCCCGCGCCGTTGAGGCCGACGACGCCGATCTTGGCGCCTGGATAGAACGATAAGTTAACGTCCTTCAGGACCTGCTTACCCCCCGGATAGGTCTTGGAGAGTTTGTGCATGTGATAGACGAATTGCGGGTTTGCCACGGGCGGCGTCCTCTCGGGCGGGATGTAGCGGGAGCTGAGCCGGGTTCTACCGGATCAGCCGCCAGTGCTCAAGGGTGGGCGAATTCGATCGGACCGGGCTGTGATATGGTCGCGTGCAGCCGCCGCACGGAAACCCGCCAAGGCCGGCCCTGCCCTAAGCCTGATGGCACCTGAGGAATTCCTGCTCTAGTATTTGCCGCAGGTGGACAAGCACGAACTCGTGGTCGGCTACTCGATCAAGGCAACAGAAACCAAGAAAGACTGAACGAATGCCGACCGACGAATTTCGCGATCTGATCGAAGGCTATACCACGTTTCGGCAGACGCATTATGCGGCCGACGCAGAGCGCTATCGCGATCTTGCAGCGTTGGGGCAGACCCCGCGCACAATGATCATTGCGTGCTCGGACAGCCGCGTCGACCCGTCCCGCATCTTCAATGCCCGGCCAGGTGAGCTGTTCGTCGTGCGCAACGTGGCCAATCTGGTGCCGCCATGCGAGGCGCACGGCAGTTATCACGGCACGAGCGCAGCCATCCAATTCGCCGTCGAGATGTTGAAGGTCGAGCGCATTTTGATCATGGGGCATGCCCGCTGCGGCGGTGTTCGCGCGTTCCTAGAAGGCGCGTCGAGTGATCGACCCGCACAGTCCTTCATCGAAAAATGGATTTCGCTGCTGGGCCCCGCCTACGAGGCTCTGCTCGCGGAAGGCCTACCAGACGACGCCGAGGCCCGTCAAAGGCTCATGGAGCAAGTCTCGGTAACTCAGTCGATCGAAAACCTCTTGTCTTTTCCCTTCGTCAAGGAAGCGGTCGCTGACCGTGCGCTTCGGCTGCAGGGCGGCTTTTTCGACGTATCGACGGGCCAATTGCAGCTTCTCGACGCCGAAACGAAGCGGTTCGAGGCGATCCCGATATAGAACTTTGGATGATGGCGGCGGGCCTATGTCCACAACTTGGCCCGCCAGCCAAAGTGGTCTCAGCCCATTCGCTCGATGGCCACTGCCGTTGCTTCCCCGCCGCCGATGCAAAGCGACGCGACGCCTTTCTTTTCGCCGTATTTGTGCATGGCGTTGATCAGCGTGACGATGATGCGTGCGCCCGACGCTCCGACCGGGTGGCCCAACGCACAGGCGCCGCCGTGGACGTTGACCTTGTCGTGGGGCAGATCGAGATCGCGCATCGCCGCCATGGTGACGACGGCGAAGGCTTCATTGATCTCGTAAAGCCCAACGTCTTTCGACAGCCAACCCGTTTGATCGAGCACCTTCTGGATCGCACCGATCGGCGCCGTGGTGAACCATGCCGGCGCCTGGGCGTGGCTCGAGGTGGCGACAAGCTTGGCCAACGGCTCGAGGCCACGGCGTTCCGCTTCGGACAATCGCATGAGGACCAAGGCCGCGGCGCCATCGGAGATCGACGAAGAGTTCGCCGGCGTCACAGTGCCACCGTCGCGGAAGGCTGGTTTGAGGCCGGGAATCTTGGATATGTCGGCCGAAAAGGGTTGCTCGTCGCGCGTGACCTGAGTGTCTCCTTTACGCGACTTGACCGTCACGGCCGCAAGTTCCACATCGAACGTGCCGTCCTCATTGGCCAACTTCGATCGCCGCAGGCTCTCGATGGCGTAAGCATCTTGGGCTTCACGGGTGAACTGGTAATGCTGCGCGGTGTCCTCGGCATATGTACCCATGAGGCGACCCCTGTCATAGGCGTCCTCGAGACCATCGATGAACATGTGGTCGTAAATTTGGGTGTGGCCCAGTCGCTGGCCCGAGCGCAACTTGGGCAGGATGTGTGGTGTGTTCGTCATGCTCTCGAGGCCGCCGGCAATAATGACGTCCTTTGGGCGGGCATGCAGCGCCTCGTAGGCCATCATCACGGTTTTCATGCCTGAGCCACACATCTTGTTGACGGTAGTGCACGGCACAGAATCCGGCAGACCACCGTAGCGCGCAGCTTGGCGTGCGGGCGCCTGACCCTGGCCGGCCGGCAGAACGCAGCCCATCAAAACTTCGGTGATCTCATCAGCAGGCATACCGGCACGAGCAACGGCTGCGCGGATTGCCACCGCACCGAGTTCAGGCGCGGTCGACGACGCGAGCGAACCCTGGAAGCTGCCCATAGGCGTGCGGGCGCCAGAAACGATGACGATCGGATCGGCAGTGGTGGACATGGGAGATCTCCGGGCAGCGAGGCGTTGGGAACGGCCTTGTAAGGGGCAGCAGAGAAACGTTCGCGTGGTCGGCTCAACCGACCTTCAGGTACGCGAAGCCTTTCGATTGCAGAGCGGCAACTGTTGCAACCCCTGACGGAACCATCTTGATGTAAGACGCATCTTTCGCCAATGCCAGATCGACCTTCTGCGTCTGGAAGGTGATTTTGCAAAGGTAAACTTCGACACCATACTTGCCCAACGCCTCCATTCGCGCATCGAATTCGGGATCGATTGGCGGATCTTTTTCCCACGGCGTGCCCGCAAGCGATTTCAGATGATATTTGATGCCAGCCGAATGGGCGACGATAATGATCTTGGTCTTGAACGGATCGAACTCGTAAACCGAAAGGTGGTTGTTGATGTTGCGCAGCAGGGCGCTGTATCGAGCATCCGTACCGAAATCACAGTGGTAGACGCACGCGATCTCGGCCTCCTTCTTGATATTTGCGACAACGAGATCGCGCGTTTGGGCCTGCGCCGATATCGCGCCGACGGCAGTCGCTCCACCGGCGGCCAAAACACTCAAGACCTCACGCCGTCCAATCGGTTTGGGTATGTCAGACACGATGGGCCTCCTCTGTGTAGCAGGCATCGCGAGGTCTATTCGCCGCTCGTCGATCTCGCGTCCCTAGGACAAGCCACTGTCGCAGAGCATGTCTCATTGGTTCAGCAGGAAATAGGTCAGTCGGTGATTTTACAACGATTTTCTCGCCTGACGGGACGCACGCGATAGCAGTTCCCTCGCGAGCAGAACCAGAGCTTGGTATTTCATATTTTCAACATAAATTAGAAAACTAACCTCAATAACCCGCCATTATCCGACTAAAAAGAGAATTTTTTAGTTGCGATTCCGCTCCGAGTGGCCCATGTGCTTCGCAACGACGGGTTGCTGCGATGATTTTATGCAGCGGTCTGTTCGCGTTATACCTCCAAACAGAGGTCCACCTCCCCGATGACGCAGATGATCCAAGCCAACTCCTCACTGTGGTTGTCCGTCGGCGGCCTACTGCTCGGTGGCGTCTTCGGCGCGATCGTCTATCGGTTCAACTTCTGCACGATGGGCGCCCTGTCGGATATCGCCAATCTCGGCGACTGGCGCCGCTTTCGGTCTTGGGTTTTGGCCGTTGGCATCGCGGTGCTCGGTGCGCTGATCCTCGACCTCACCGGCATCGTGAATTTGTCCGGGTCAATGTATCTGGCGTCGCGGCTCAATTGGTTTGGCAACATCCTGGGTGGATTGCTCTTCGGCTTCGGCATGGTCATGGCCGGAGGGTGCGTCTCGCGCAACCTAGCGCGCGCGGGGGGCGGCGACCTGCGCTCCCTGTTGACGCTGCTGGTTCTCGGCCTCGCGGCCTACATGACGATCAGCGGCGTCTTTGGGCCATTACGCGTCATGTTGGAGAGTGCAACAGCAGTCGCGTTGCCGCTGCCGACGCAGTCCATCGGAGACCTCGTCGCCCACACGGTGGGATATTCAGCGACAGCGGGTCGGACCATCGTTGCCGTAACCCTCAGCCTCGCAGCCTTCATCTACTGCTTCTCCGAAGCCGATTTCCGCAACTCGCCCGAGCCGATTATCGCTGGTCTGGGAATAGGCCTACTCGCCATCGCCGGCTGGGCTGTGACGGGCCTCGCGTTCGATGAATTCGCCGAGCGACCGGTGGCGCCGATTTCGCTGACCTTCGTCCGGCCGACCGGCGATACCATCGAGTGGCTCGGCCGCTTCACAGCGAGCCCCATGCCAGGGTTCGGCGTCGCCTCGGTCATCGGCACGATCTTCGGCGCGGCGGCGGTGGCGATCGTGAGTGGCCGGTTTCGAGTAGCGACATTTTCTGATGCCCGCGATACGCTGCGCCACTTGGGTGGAGCAATGCTGATGGGTATCGGCGGCGTCCTGGCGCTCGGCTGCAGCGTCGGCCAAGGCGTCACAGGGCTTTCGACTTTGGCTCTGGGCTCCGTCCTGACAGTCGCGGGACTGGTAATTGGCGCTCAGCTTGGCCTGCGCACGCTCGAGCGGTGGGTTTTAGCCCAAGCGTAAATTGATATTTTTTTATTGAACGACGTAATTCAATGCCGATTTTCCTGTATTCTGGCTGCCGACCGGCGAGGATCAGGACACATGAGACGTTTCGTGACTGGAGATCTCATCTCGGACCCGCGTACCCGCCTCCTTCTGGTGCTGGTGGCGATCGCCTTCATCAGCGTGTTGGGGTTCGCGTCTCCAATCACCCAAAATTCGGCCTATCACGCCTTCTGTGACAGCCGCGCGCTTCTTTTCATCCCGAACGCGCTCAACGTCTTCTCCAATCTGCCTTTTTTCGCCATTGGGGTCGCTGGACTCATCTGGTTATCGCATCGCCCTGTGTCCCTTGGGCGTGATCTGGCGCCATCCTACGCGGTGTTCTTTTCAGGTCTGGCTGCCACCGCCATCGGGTCGGCTTACTATCACTGGGCGCCCACTGATGAGACATTATTCTGGGATCGCTTGCCCATAGCCATCGCTTTTATGGGATTGTTCACTGCGGTCTTGGCTGAGCGGATCACACCGGCTGCGACGCAACTGTTGGTGCCGCTGGTCATCTACGGGGGCGGCAGCGTCGTCTATTGGCGACTAACCGGAGACTTGCGCCTCTATGCGATTGCGAAAATCCTGCCTCTCGGCCTGATCCCGCTGATCCTGTGGCTCTTTCCGGCCCGTTGGAGCCGAGGTAGCCATCTGATGATCGCGCTGGGTTGCTATCTCGTCGCAAAAATATTCGAGGACAGAGACTTAGCCGTTTACGAAGTCCTGGGAAAACTCGTCAGCGGTCACACGATCAAGCACCTGATCGCCGCTCTGGGAATATGGTGGATTTACCGCATGTTGACCCGAAGGGACCGTTTGCCAAGTCTCGAGTAAGGGCGAGCGTGACGGCATCGTGCCGTCCTATCAGCACATCGCGTTGTATGAGACCAGCAACTCCAGGCTCAATGCATCAGGCGGTCTGGATCAGCTTTCATGCCAGTGACGCGCTCCAACGCCATGGCGGCCAATACTTTGTCCGACATCGTTTTTTTCGGCATTCCGTTTGAATTGATGGAGGCGGTGGCGCCCGACGCCGCAGCCGGCATGATCAATGGCGACGCAGCGAACGAAGCCAACATTGAACGGTCGTTGCTGCAAGCCACAAGGCTTCCGCTCAACCCCAATGCGATGACGGCACGTAAAATCACATCATCCCCCGTCTCTTTGCGGCGCCCAAGCCGACCCATGGACCTCGTGTCCCCCGAGATCCACTCCCTTAATCTTAGCGCCATGCCACCTGCGGGACAACCCTGCCGATTAACGATAGCAGCCCTAGCCCGGTGGTGGTTCGATTCGCCCGTCTCGAGCATTACTCGACCACCACACTAAGGCAGGTCGAAGGCACTTGAAATCATAGTGAATTTTTTCTCACCAACACGTAATCAAGTTATTGAAATTTGGAACGAAATTTGATTTTTTGACGCACTTCGAAACGCCACTTCATCATTTCATCACACGCATGGACCGCCTCGAGTGACGCGATCTCCATCGTGTTTACCACTTCTCATCGGACCGCTGCATAATCTCATCTGGAGGCGCGATTGAGGCTCCAGCCCATCTAGGCGCGAGTGCTGATCGACGCGAACTTCGTGTTTATTGTCAATGAGATGGAGAAATGTCATGGCCCTCTACGAGGCCGGTACGCAGGACGTCTTGGAAATCGCCGAGCAGGCCGGCGCACCCGATGCCCTGTTTCAGTTGGGATTGCTCTATTGCAGCGGCAGAGAGGTTCAATTGGACCTCGTCGAAGCCCATAAATGGTTCAATCTCGCTGCACTGCGCGGCAATGATTCAGCCAAACACTTGCGCGCAGAGATCGCCCGCGAATTGAGCCGGGACGAAATTGGGGTGGCCCAGCGTCGCGCCAGAGAATGGTTGGCACGCCACTGATCGAGCGTCTGCCTCACTGAGCGTGCAGCCGAGCGCGCCCGTCAACGTTTGCGTGGACGGTTCTCGCGCACGATGGTTCCCACGCCGTGCTCGGTGAACAGCTCGAGCAGCACGCAATGCGGCACGCGCCCGTCGATGATGACCACCGCCTCGACGCCGGCCTCGACCACTTCGATGCAACCCTCGACCTTCGGGATCATTCCGCCCGAGATAGTACCGTCGCGGATCATGCCGCGCGCCGCCTCGACGGTCAGGTCCTCGATTAAATTCTTGTCCTTGTCAAGGACGCCCGCAACATCGGTCAGCAGCAGCAGGCGCTTGGCTTTCAACCGCGCCGCCAGCGCCGAAGCGAATGTGTCGCCATTGATGTTCAAGGTCTGCCCCTCGCGCGATATTCCGACGGGGGCGATGACTGGAATGAGGTCCGATTTCGCGAGAATTTCGATAATTTCGGGGTTCACCGCGACCGGATCACCCACGAAACCAATATCGACATCCTCCATGATATTGGTCACGGGATCAGGCATCCGCGTGATGCGTTGGGCGATCATCAGGTTGGCATCTTTGCCCGAAATACCGACGGCCTTGCCACCTTGTCCGTTGATTGCCGAGACGATCTCTTTATTGATGGCGCCTGCCAGCACCATTTCGACAATCTCGACCGTCGGCGCATCTGTCACGCGCAGGCCGTGAACGAACTGCGACTTGATATCGAGTTTTTTCAACATGGCCGCGATTTGTGGCCCGCCCCCATGCACCACCACGGGATTTACGCCTGACTGCTTGAGATAGACGATGTCCTTGGCGAAGGCCTCTGCGAGCGCCCGGTCCCCCATGGCGTGACCGCCGAACTTGATGACGACGGTTTCGCCATCGTAACGAATGAGGTGGGGGAGAACCTCAGCCAGAATGCGCGCCTTGTCATGCGCCGCAATCGGTCGATCTTCGCCATCGACGCCAGCATCCCTCGTTCCGGCCGGACCGGTTGTCGTGCGTTTCGCCATGCTGTCTCAGTCTCCACACGCCCAGGCGCACTTCCTCGCCGACCGCACACTTATAGCGGCTCAGGGTGCGGCGGCAATAATCGCCCTTCAGGCCCAGACCGGCCGGTCGATAACGAACGCCCTCGCGACGCACTTGCTCAGCAACAGGCTATCAGACCGATGTCTAGCCCGCGTTTCTCAACATAGGTAGTCGCATCGGGGCTCCGACTCAGCGAAAGTTGTTGTGCTGCAACGACTTCACGTGAGCGGAAGGATACTCCCCGATGCCGACAGAGTGTAACCGGGATTCGTTTGATTTTGGAAGCGTCGAGCGCCGCAATGTCGTGGGCGCGTTCGATGGCGGCACGATCACGTCGGATGCGGGCGCGCTGCTGCTGGGGCAGACCGACAAGGCGATCCACTTGGTGTCGCGGCTGGCCGATTGTTTCCAGGACGGTCGCAATCCGGCTTTCGTGGTCCACCAGCTCCCGGCGATGCTCAACCAGCGCATTTTCGGCATCGCGCTCGGCTACGAGAGGACATCGTCGACCACGACCAGTTGCGCCATGATCCTGTGC
>JANOKV010000073.1:0-6123 GCA_031419415.1 Hyphomicrobiales bacterium
CTCAGACGCATCGGACCGCGGTCCCTACCGCCCCGTGCCCCTCGCTTTACTTTCCAACCGACGTGCTGAGGCACGGGCGGCGATTTCGGCGTTGCCCGTAGGGCGCAATAGGCCGTTGCCGTATTGCGCCAGAACCGGGGCGTCGCCGCGCGATGTCGGGGCGGCATTCGTGGCCGGCGCAATACGCGAAGACGCTATTGCGCCCTACGAGGCCACGGGCCCCGTCGCTCCGCGCACTCACCCTCAACGTCATCCCCGACCGCTCCACCCCGTCAACCGCGCGAAGGCGGGGACCCAAGTCACCTAGCAAGTGACACGCCGAGCGCTTGCACGGGGACGTCGCAATCCACACTCCACGTCGAATAATTGGCACCCTGCTTGGGTTCCCGCCTTCGCGGGAATGACGTTGAGAGTGGGGTGGCGGTCGAAGGCGGGAATGACGACGTGCAGGCGGCGAGTTCGACAGCGCCTTGCGTGGGCCGCCGACTTCGGAGCAACGACGTTGAAAAGGCAAGGCCGGGATGAGTTCTGTTTGCCTCAGCGCGACGGGTAGAAGTGCCACTGGAAATAACCTGGGCCTTGATCGCGGGCGTGGGGGCCTTGGCTTTCCCAGAAATCGACGGTCTGGCGGCGCAGAGTTTCCGAACAACTGCGAACACAGTCGATCCAGGTGCCACGCGGCAGCCGCACCTGCCATCCAGTGCTGCTGCGTCGCACGGGACCCGATACCGTTCCCTTACCCCAGCGGCTTTCGGCGACAACGTAATCGCGTGGGGGGCCATAGCCTCGGTCGCGCGGCTGCGCGCTCGATGCAGTTGCCATCGCGAGCAACAATCCCGCCGTCGCGACGCCCACCAGCGTCGCTCCCCGAACATCGCGCATTGTGAGCCCCCCAGTCATAACGAACAGAACCGTGTCCGAGAAAACACGATCAGCTTCGCGACAGATTGATATTGACGGACCGCAGACCGGTCCCTTCGGTCTGGATGAGGACCGACTGGCTGCTGCCTGTCGTCCCGACCGTCATCGATCCGCTGAAACCGCCACCCTTGATCGACAGATTGAGGCGCGTGTTCGTGGCTTGGCCAGAAACGTCGCCCATGGCGTTGAACGTGCGCTCTTCCCAGTTGCCGCTAACGCGACCGCCGGCCGCCGTGAGTGTGGCGCGCAATTCGATCTTGTTGCTGGGTGACGCGCAGCGGATCGCGAGGCCCACACTGGCGCCGGCATCTTTGGGTGTGTAGTAAGCCCGGCATTTCAGCGCCTCGGCGTTGCCACCGTCGAACCTAATTTGCCCCGAGCCCGACCAGTTGCCACCCATGGCCTGGAACGGGCCGTCTGCCGCAGCAGAGCCCGGCAGTCCCGCTGACATCCACCCTAGAACAATAGCTGTGGCGACGATAAACGAGCCCGCTCGACGCAACATCGTCATCGAAACGCCTCCTGACGGAACGCCCCCGAATCCGGTGAGCGAAGCATCCGCATGTCTAGTCTACCCAAGTGGTCCGAATAAGCCGGCTTCGGTACGTGGTCACAATGCGCTTCTTCCAGAGGTGCAGATATACCACATCGCGGTCAGTTGCGCGCCCTGGGTACGCAGATGGCGAGGCGAGCGATCATCGTCAAGATCTTCCAGCCCGCCTTGAGGGTCCCTTTTATCGTCCCCGAAATCTTCGATACCCCGATCCGGCGGCGATACCGCACCGGCGCTTCCACCGATCGCAGGCCGCCAATCGCAGCCTTGATCTGCATTTCGACAGTCCAGCCATAGGTTCTGTCGCGCATGCCGAGGCTTGCCAAGGCCGGCGCGCGGATAGCCCGAAACGGGCCCAGATCGGTATAGCGAACACCCCAAACCGCGCGAATGAGGCGTGTCGCCAGCCAGTTGCCAAAGCGCTGCTGGGGTGTCAGCGCGCCGGCCTCCCGTGTGCCCAGGACGCGCGAACCAATGACCATATCGACTGCGCCCCCTATGATGGGATCGACCAGGCTCGCCATTTCTTCGGGATGATCGCTGTAGTCGCCGTCGAGAAAGACGACGACGTCGGCGTCGCCTATCCGGGTGAGACCGGCAAGGCAGGCCGCGCCATAGCCGGGTTCGGGTTCCAGCACGACGATGGCTCCAGTGGCGCGGGCGATATCTGCGGTCCGGTCGCGCGAGCCATTGTCGGCCACGATGACCCGGTCCACCCATGCGGGAACGTCGGCCAAGACACGACCGATGGCGCGTTCCTCGTCGAGGGCTGGAATCACGACGGCGATGCGCCGGCCGTCACGCATCGAGGGTGGCGCTCCTCACGCGGTCGAAGGCAGGATATCGCGGGTGAGCCGACGCGTCCGCCATGCCAGCCACGCGTCGCGCGCGAGAAGTAACCAGATCGGCAACCAGACGAGCCATACCACCTGTCCACGGAATATCTCGGATCGGCCGAGAGCGTCGAAGTGGAAGGACGCATAGTATATCGGCAGAGCCACCGCCATGGCCATCACGCCCCAGCGTGGAACGAATGGCAGGAACGGGATCGTCCAGATCGCGTACCAGGGGAACTGCGCCGGGCTGAGGAGGACGAGTGCGACCGTAATGATCGCCGCGCGCCCCATCACGTCAGCGGCCCCCTGGAGAGGCGCTCGCACGGCGGCCAAGGCAACCATTCCCGCGGTGACCGCCAGGATGAGACGGGCGACCATGCCGGCGGCGCTGACGGGCTGTCCGAGGGTCGCCAGAAACCACTCCATCAGCCCTCGCAATGCGGGCAGCAGTGCGCTGTTGGCCTGCCAGTCTGCCGCGTAGGCGCGAAATCCGGAACGCGCGTCGAGCCCTCCCAGAAGGATCGGCAACGCCCACAGCGCAACCATCGACGCCATGATAGCGAGCGCGCCGACGACAATGCGTGGTCGATCCAGAACGGGGCGCAACACCACCGGCAGCAGGAGCAACGGCCAGATTTTAACCCCGACACCCAAGCCCAACGCAACCGTCGCCAGCAGCGGCCGTCGCCGGATCGACAACAGGAGGGCCGCCACCACGAACGGCGTCAATACGCCCTCCATGTGGCCCGAATTGAATACCTCCTTGATGACGATCGGATTCCACCAATAGAGCGCGATCCACAGGCGCGGTCGCCCGGCGGTGTCGAGGCCATGCAACAACATCGCGAGCGTCGCCAAATCGGCGGCCAACAGGACGAGCCGCCAGGCCGTTAGGCTGAACGGTTCCAACACATAGGCCAACGCGAAGGCCGCCTCAGCGACGGGCGGATAGATCGTCTTCAATCCGGGGTGATTGACGCGCTCGAGAACGGACCCGGCCGCCCCTGCAAGGCGGTCGAGGGGACTACCCGCTCGCGCGTGCCAGGTGTCATTTGGCGCAATGGCATAGGGGCTCATACCGTTTGCGACGAGCGCGCCCTCCCACAAGTAGCGCTGTTGGTCGTCCTCGAGGGCTGGCTCGGTCGGCAGCATCATCAAGCGAAGCAGCAGTCCGACGCCGAGGACGAACCCCAAGAGTCGGCGTTGCACGCCCGGACCGACGATCCCGGCCGTGCGCGAAAGCAGGGGCAGGACGCAGAGGAAGACGAGCCCCGCCGCGATCAGTCCCATCATCAACGGAAGGGCTGGGATGTCGCGCAGTTCCAGCGCCCAGTCGAAACGGTGGCGAAACCACAGCAGAACGCCCGCCAAACCCAAAAGCGCGCAGCCAACCAGCCCCCAAAGCGCGCCGAGGCGCAGAACGGGCGGCGTCGTTGGAATCAAACCGGGCTGCACGGGTCACCTCGCAACGTCGCCTCGCGGCGGCTCGAGCCCACTCCGACCCAAAGCCACCCTTCAGGGCACCTAACCGGGCCGCAATGTGCGGCCAAATGATTTCAACCGCATTGCTCCTGCCACACAAGTGCGCTAACCGGGCCATCACAATCATCGGCCAGGGAGAGGCAAGACAGGCGAAGACGGTAAGCTTCACAGATGTCATCCCGGCATGTATGGCCGGCGCCCAACCCTCGGCTGGGTCCGGAATGTGCGGAGTGCTGGTTTTCGCGGCTCAATCGCGGGAAGACACATTCAACCGTTAGACTTGAATTGCCCTGGATCATCGGCGGCACGGGACATCGCACACGTGGCACATCCCTTCGTTCTCGGCTGGGAGGAATGGTTGGCGCTCCCGGACCTGGGTGTTCCCGCCATCAAAGCCAAGGTCGATACCGGCGCGCGCACCTCGGCGCTGCACGCGTTCACGATCGAGGTGATCGGGTCGGCCGACCATCCCAAGATCCGTTTCGGCATCCATCCTATTCCGGGGCGCGACGACGTGGTGGTGATGGCCGTCGCCGATGTCGTCGATCGGCGCGAGGTGGCGAGTTCCAACGGCGAGCGCGAACTGCGGTGGGTTATCCGCACGCCGGTTCGCTTGGGCGATCGCACGTGGCCAGTCGAGATCACCCTCACCAATCGTGAATCCATGGCCTACCGCATGCTGCTCGGCCGGCAGGCGCTCCAGCCCGATATGCTGGTCGATGCGACGGCGTCGTTCCTCCAACCCCGGCTCGACTACAAGACCTATGGCCCGCGCCTGGCCGAGACCGAAGAGCGCCAGGCGATCACCCTAGCGCTTGTCACCCGCCGACCGGAAAACCCGACCAACCGACGCATCGTACGCACCGCCGTCGAGCGCGGCCACGCGGTTCCCATCATCGATCGGACACGGGTGTCGCTCTGGATCGAGGCCCAGGCTCCAGCGCTGTTCGTCGATGGGCGCGCGATAGATAAACTCGATGCAGCGTTGATCCGGGGCGGGCGAACAGCGAGCGCGTTCACCCTAGCCATGGCCCGCCAGATCGAGTTGCTGGGCGCCTATTGCGTGCCGACGGCCGCCGCTCTCACGCTGCTCGGCGATCCCCTCGCCCTGCGCCAAGCGTTGGCGGCAAACCGCGTGCCCATTCCAGAAGCCGCCGTCAGTCACGCTGATTTCCTCAAATCCGGGCGCGGAGACAGGCCGGTGCTAGCCGATAGTCTGGGAGACTTGCGCACCGGCGCACTTTGGCGGTTCGCCGTCATCGGCGGCAAAGCGTTGGCGACCATCGCGCGTGATCCCATCACCGCGCTTGGCGAGGAGCCGCCTTGGCGCACCGCCGAGGACGGCGCCACTCAGCGGGCGGCAAAGGCCATCGCGGAGACGACGGCGATTGCCCTGGACGTCAGTGTCGCGGCGATCGATATCGCCGCAACCCGCCAAGGCCCGCTGGTCGTCGATGTCAACACGGGGTTGGCAATCGCAGAAATCGAACGCCTGACAGGGGTGGCGCTGAGCGAAGCGCTGGTGGCACATATCGAGCGGGTCGTACGCAGCCGCGCCGGTCGGGGATGAGCCCGACTGCGCGCGCCGCTTCGTGCCGAGGGTCTCACCCCTTCATCTTCGGATCGAGCCAATCGCGCAGGCTATCACCCAGAAGATTGAAGGCGAAGACGGCCAGCGTGATGGCGAGGCCCGGGAACATAATCATCCAGGGCGCCGCTTTGTAGAAGTCTGCCGAGGTGCCCGAGAGCATCAAGCCCCAAGCCGGCGTCGGCTCGGTGACGCCTAATCCCAGGAACGACAAGCTCGCCTCGAGCAGGATCGCCTGCGCGATGAAGGCCGTCGTCATGATGAGGTAGGGTGCGATAATGTTGGGCAGGATGTGGCGAACGACGATGCGCGAGTGACTGTAACCAGCGGCGCGCGCCGCATCGATGTAGGGCATCTGCGCGATCGACAACGTCGAGGATCGTGCAATTCGCGCCATACGCGGCACCATCGGAATGGCGATTGCCGCCACGAGGTTCATGTCGATGCCGAGGAACTTCGCCTTGCCGAGAACTGCAACGATGACCATGGCCAACACGATCAGCGGGAACGACAGCATGATATCGACGACGGCCTGAATGAGGTTGTCGATCCGGCCGCCGAAATAGCCCGATGCGGCGCCGATGAACGCCCCTAGCGTGCAGCCGAACAGCGCCGACGTGATGCCGACGCCCAGCGCGGTGCGCGCGCCATAAACAAGCCGCGAGAACACGTCTCGACCATATTGATCGGTGCCGAACAGATGTTCCATGTTCGGAGACGTCAACATGGCGGCGAAATCGACC
>JANOKV010000074.1:0-5154 GCA_031419415.1 Hyphomicrobiales bacterium
CCGAAGATCGGCACCAGCACCTTGTCGCCGGGCGCGACGACCGAATGCATGCACGCTTCGATGCCAGCCCGCGCCGTGCCGTCGATGAGGAATGTCTGCTCGTTTTTCGTTTTGTAGACCTGCCTGTAGAGCGCCATGACCTGGCGCATGTAGCGACGAAACTCGGGATCGAATTGGCCTTGGATCGGCACCGACATGGCGCGCAAAACGCGGGGGTAAAGGTCCACCGGCCCCGGCCCCATCAACAGGCGCGGAGTTGGCTCCAATTCCTCGAACGTCTCAGGTGCCGTCGTCAAGATTTTGCTCCGTTCAGCAATGTCGCTGGATGGGTTTTGGCCCAATGCCGGGCGATATCGAGCCGCGTGGCGACCCATACCTTGTCATGGCCCTTCACGTAATCGAGAAAACGCGCGACGGCCGCAGCCCGACCCGGTCGACCCGCCAATCGGCAATGCAAACCGATCGACATCATCTTCGCGGCGCCGGCCAGCCCTTCGGCGTAGAGCACATCGAAACTGTCGACGAGATAGCTGTAGAATTGGTCCCCGGAATTGAACCCCTGGGGGGTCGCGAACCGCATGTCATTGGCGTCCAGCGTATAGGGCACGATCAGGTGCGGGCCCTGTGGCCCGGAGATCCAGTAGGGCAGGTCATCGGCGTAGCTGTCCGACGAATAGACGAAGCCACCCTCTTGCATCACGAGATCCGTCGTGTGGATCGAGCTGCGCCCTTGGTAGAAGCCGAGCGGGCGCGCGCCGGTCACTTCCGTGTGGAGGCGGATGGCTTCGCGAATGTGCTGACGTTCCTCGTCGGCCGAAAAATCCTTGTAATCGATCCACTTGAGGCCGTGGCTGGCGATTTCCCACCCGGCTTCACGCATGGCGGGCACGACGTCGGGAGTACGCGCCAGGGCTTGGGCCACGGCGTAGACGGTGACGGGCATGCCACGTGCGGTAAACATGCGCCACAGCCGCCAAAATCCGGCGCGCGCGCCGTACTCGTAGATCGATTCCATATTCATGTGGCGCTGGTCCGGCCAGGCCGACGCGCCGACGATCTCGGACAGAAACGCCTCGGAAGCGGCATCGCCGTGCAAGATGTTGTTCTCGCCGCCTTCCTCGTAGTTGATCACGAATTGCACCGCGATTGCGGCGTCACCTGGCCAACGCGGGTCCGGCGTTGACCGGCCGTAACCGACGAGATCGCGAGGATAGGGCGTCTTCGGGTCCATGGATCTCACACGTCTCCTCGGCCAGACCCCACCACCGAGCCTTGGTCCCGGCACTGTAATCAGGGCGAATTGGCGCTGTTGCCTGGATTGCATGCACTTTCCTGATTGGAATGCATGCATTCAACACGCTGGTCAACACGATAGCGCTCAGCGCATAATCGGTTATCGGAGCGGCTGACCCGTCCATCGAACCCGTCAAGCCCAGCCGCCAGGGAGATCTCGTATGATGCCTAGAAAGACTCACGCGCTGCGACCTGTTGCCCTTCTCTCAGCCGTACTCGCCTTCGGTACGATGCTCGTCACGCCCGCACTCGCCCAGGAAAAAGTCCTGCGCATCGCGATGACAGCGGCCGACATTCCCAAAACCACCGGCCAACCCGACCAGGGTTTCGAGGGCAACCGCTTCACCGGCATTCCGCTCTACGACAGCCTCACGCAGTGGGATCTGTCGTCCGCCGACAAGGCGAGCGTCCTGATCCCGGGGCTCGCCACCGAATGGGCGGTGACGGACGCCGACAAAACGAAGTGGGTGTTCAAGCTGCGCCCTGGCGTCAAGTTCCATGATGGCTCCGCCCTGACCGCCGACGCCATCGTCTGGAACGTACAGAAGGTGCTCGACAAGGAGGCCACGCACTTCGCGCCCGACCAGATCGGCGTGACGGTGAGCCGTATGCCGAACCTCGTCTCCGCCAAGAAGATCGACGACCTGACCGTCGAGTTGACGACGAAGGAGCCCGACTCGTTCCTCCCGATCAACCTGTCGAACCTCTTCATCGCCTCGCCCGACCACTGGCAAAAGAAGTACGACGCGCTGGCCAGCGTCGCCGACAAGGCCGAGCGCGCCAAGCAGGCGTGGGCCGCCTTTGGCGCCGACGCTTCGGGTTCGGGCCCGTTCAAAATGGCGAAATTCTCCGCCCGTGAGCGCGTGGAATACACCGCCAACGCGACCTACTGGGACGAAAAGCGCCGGCCGAAAGTCGACCGCGTCGTGCTGGTGCCGATGCCGGAAGCCAACTCGCGCACAGCCGCACTGCTCTCGGGCCAGGTCGACTGGATCGAGAACCCCGCGCCCGATGCGATCAAGTCGATCAAGGACAAGGGCTTCGTCATCACGTCCAACGCGCAGCCCCACGTCTGGCCCTGGCAGTTCTCGTTCGTCGAGGGCTCGCCCTGGGTCGACAAACGGGTGCGCCACGCGGCTAACTTGTGCGTCAACCGAGAGGAACTGAAGTCGGCGCTGAGCGGGCTGATGGAAGTTCCCAAGGGCACCGTGCCGCCGGGTCATCCCTGGTGGGGCAACCCGAAGTTCGACATCAAATACGATCTCGAGCAGGCCAAGAAGCTCATGACGGAAGCGGGCTATGGTCCGACCAAGCGCGCCAAGGTGAAGACCATCACCTCGGCTTCGGGCTCGGGTCAAATGCAGCCGGTGCCGATGAACGAATTCCTGCAGCAGGCGCTGAAGGAATGCTTCTTCGACGTCGAACTCGACGTCATCGAGTGGAATGCCCTCTTCACAAACTGGCGCGCGGGCGCCAAGGACCCGACGTCACGGGGCGCGCACGCGACCAACGTGACGTTCGCCGCCATGGACCCGTTCTTCGCCATGGTGCGCTTCACGTCCTCCAAGACAGTCGCGCCCACCTCGAACAACTGGGGCTATTTCACGTCACCTGAGTTCGACGAGCTGATCGCCAAGGCCCGCACGTCCTTTGCTGATAAAGAGCGCGACGCGGCTTTGGCGAATCTACACGCCCGGATCGTCGAAGAAGCCCCCTTCCTTTGGGTCGCCCACGACGTCGGTCCCCGCGCCATGACCTCCAAGATCAAAGGCTTCGTCCAGCCCAAGAGCTGGTTCGTCGACTTGGCGACGGTCCGATTGGAGTAAGAGTCCAGCATTCTTCGCAATGCGCGTTTGAAACCAGCCGGGCGCCCCGCAAGAGGCGCCCGGTTTTTTTGTTGTCGGCATTAAGCGTATCACCACTTCCAATTGCCGTGGTTTCCTGGACGCAGAGAAACGCCGCCCTTACTCGAATTTCGCAGCCAATGCGGTGCTGAGGCCGATGGTCTCCACACTGGGCGCATGGGGCATGGCGCTGGGTCGTGTTTTTTCTGTCCAGCTGGCGGCCAGGGTTTCTGCCATTTGGATGCTGGCGACGAGGCTGTCGATCAGGGGTACGGGCACGCGGGTCGCGATGCGCGCGGCAAGGCCGACTAAGCCGGCGCCCGCGAGGATGACGCTGTCGGCGCGATGTCGGGTGACGGCCGCGTTGCAGGCGTCGGCGAGGAGCCCCAATGCTCCATCGGGGTCGCGGGCGATGTCGGCGCCGCTGGGGGCGACGGTTTCGACGGACGCGAGGCGATCCGCCAAGCCGATCAGAGCGACGAATTCCTCGAGCATTGGCCGCCAGCGCTCGCCACCCGTGACGATCGAAAAGCGCCCCCCCCGTGCTGCCGCCGTCAGGCACGAGGCTTCGGCCATGCCGATCACCGGCTGGTGGGCGATCTCCTTCAGCGCCATCAACGCGGGGTCACCGAAACAGGCGAGCACGATGGCATCGGCTTTATTCCCGTGTTCGGCATAGGCTTCGAGTGCGGCATGGCCGGCGATGGCGTAGGCCGCCCGGCTCGCCACGTAGCGGGCTCCGAAACGCCCGGTGACGGCGGCAAGCGTCGTCGTCGGCGCGGCAATCTTGCGAGCCTCGGCCAGGATAAGATCCGTGATCGATGCCGTGGTGTTGGGATTAATGAGCAGCAGGTGCATGGAATTCGTGCCTCGGCGGCACAACCGGCCGCATGTCAATAGGTCGAGTCTGAGCTATAACCGGGTCCAGAAAAACAACAAAGAGCCGTCGCCCGAACCCCCGACGGAGAGCAAAACGGTCAGCCAAGCTCACAGCCTCGCCGATCGTTACAGATAAACCGTCGACCACGTCGTCAGAGACCCGCCACCCGCATGTTGACCTTCATCGCCAAGCGCGTCGTCTACACGCTGCCGATCCTGCTCGGGGTGGCGTTCGTCTGCTTTTTGCTGGTGCACATGGCCCCGGGCGATCCGCTGGTGTCCGTGCTGCCCCCCGACGCATCGGACTCTCTCAAGCAACAGCTGATGGCGCTCTACGGGTTCGATCGGCCCTATTACGAGCAGTTCTTCCGTTGGCTCGGGCGAGCCCTGCAGGGCGATCTGGGCACGTCGATCCGAACCAGCCGCCCCGTCGTCGCAGAAGTCGGCAAAGCCGTCTCCAACACGCTGATGCTGTCTGTCGTCGCCACCATCATCGGTTTCGTGCTGGGTAGCCTCTTTGGCTTCGTCGCCGGATATTTCCGTGACTCCTGGATCGACAAGGTGGCGTCGGTCATCTCGGTCATCGGCGTTTCCGTGCCGCACTACTGGCTGGGCATGATCCTCGTCATCGTGTTCGCAGCCATCCTGGGGTGGCTGCCGCCCACCGGGGCCGGTCCCGGCGGCTCGGACGACTGGAGATGGGATTGGGCGCACATGCGCCACCTCGTGCTGCCGGCGATTACGATGTCGGTCATCCCGATCGGCATCATCGCCCGCACGCTGCGCGCACTGGTCGCTGAAATACTGAGCCAGGAATTCATCGTCGGACTGCGGGCGAAGGGGCTGGGTGAATTCGGTATCTTCATGCACGTCGTCAAGAACGCTGCGCCGACGGCGCTCGCCGTCATGGGCATTCAGCTCGGCTATCTTCTCGGCGGATCGATCCTGATCGAGACGGTGTTCGCATGGCCCGGCACCGGCTTGTTGCTCAACGACGCCATCTTCCAGCGCGACTTGCCGCTCTTGCAGGGCACTATTTTGGTTCTGGCGCTCTTCTTCGTCGTGCTCAATTTGGTGGTCGATGTGCTGCAATCGGCGCTCGACCCCCGCGTCGTGCGGGGTTGAGCGTCATGGTGGT
>JANOKV010000075.1:0-16490 GCA_031419415.1 Hyphomicrobiales bacterium
GGTTATGGCGATCGACGAGAAGAACGACTTGGCCTTGCTTCGTTCGCCTGTATCAGTGCTGCGATTGCCGAAATTCAGAAGCGGCGCACGGCTGGGTGAGACGATCGCGGTATTCGGCTTTCCGCTCGCCGGTATCCTCGCGGCATCGGGCAACTTCACGCTTGGCAACATCACAGCGTCGGCGGGCTTGGGGAATGACGTAGGCATGTTGCAAATCTCTGCGCCAGTTCAGTCTGGTAATAGTGGCGGACCTCTGCTCGATCGAAGCGGCCATATAGTAGGAATTATTGTCGCAAAGTTGAAGAATGAAGTTGCGCAAAACGCGAACTTTGCCATCAAGGCGGCAATCGCGCAGACCTTCCTCGAAGCGCACGGTGTGCACGTCCTGGCCGGCGACAGCCAGACCGCCCTGCAACCGGAAGACATTGCAGAGACTGCGAAGGACTTTACGGTCCTGATCGTTTGCCAGAAATAACCAGCATGGCTCGCGGTTGCCACGCGTGCTGCAGGAATTGCGGTCGCGATAATTGCAGGCGCGATCGAATGTAAGCGCCCGGCAGGGAGCCGTAGAGCGCTGATGGTGGTCGCGACCTTCGGCATCGGGCCAGAAGCAAACTAGGTCGCAAGAGGTGAGTGCTATGCAGTTCCGGCGACTTCGATTTGGTCGACGACAATGCGTCGCTTCTTCAGTCGATCAAGCAAGCGCACTAGCGCGTCTGCAACTTCGCCCGAAGTCGCGTCCAGTTCTTTGCGGATGTCGCCCTCGATGCCGTCGATGGCCAGATTAACGCACACAGCGGCAACGCGAGCGAACTCAGCATGACGTGAATGTGCCATGGCGTGCCTCCACAATGAGCATCATGTGGCGGCTATCTGATTTGGCGGTGAGTCGGCAAGCCATTAGGTGGCGCGATCCTCATGTAAAGTCGTACCTGAGGGCGGCTGCGATGGCACACCGTTTGTAGTTCTAGCGCCGTTTCCATTCGCCCGAGGCTGCGGCGGCGGTGCAGACTCGGCGCTCTCGCTCACTTCAGCCGCTAGCACCTTCGCGTAGTCGACCAACTCTTGATCAAGCTGTTTATCGAGTACCTCCAGCGGGCCAATGAGTTCGTCCGGCACCTTGCGGTTCTTTGGTCGGTAGCGGTTGAAGAGTTCGATCAGCTCGCGGGATGCGTTGGCGGCAGCGGGCGTGATAACCTTTGCTCCCTGAAGCTTGGTTATTATCGAGCGATAGCCCGTGCGAGGCATGCGATCGTATGCCAGTCGAGTCCTCCCGTCGGGGATTTGCTCGATGACGTACTCGATTCGTTTGGTATTGCGCCGCCAGTAGTCACGAAGCTTTTCCCAGTTTTCGTTGGCGATTTCGGCGGGAGTTTGCTCTCGCTGGCCCGTTGAAGCAGGGGCCACAACGAACTCTTCGGCTTCATCTGTTCTCTCGCTCGCGCTCTCGACCTGAAGCTCGGCGACTTGTTTGCGGGCGGCATCCACCTTTTCATCGAGCAACGCCATTTGGTTGCCGAGCTTATGGATGATCGGCTCTAGCCCCTTGAGGTCATTGATCGTTTGTCGCAAATCCCAAATCGGTCCGCGTGACTCGTTGAATAACCTGATGATCTCACGAATGACGCTCAGCTTTCGAAGGCAGCCGATGACCGCAAATACGGCTAGAAAGTACAAAGCCAGCTCCGCAGTGGCTTTCACTTCTGACCAAGTGAGCCTCTTCAGCCAGGTGCCAATCGACGACAACCAGTCATTCAGCGCGCCCCAATCCATAGTGCCCCCGACGCAGACGATAGGCTTGCTGGAAGATGACCTGATAGCCCAAGGGTAGTAGGGCGGACCGTCCACTGGCAAGAGTAGTTAATTTCGTCTGCAGTTAGCTCGTCGAAGGGGCGGAGGGCTACTAAGACCTCGGCATCTATTGGGGCCGCCGTTGGGGCCGAAATAAAATTCGAGGAAAAATTATATGATAATCAGATTATTAGCAGGAGGAAATGGCGCCCCGTAGGGGTTTCGAACCCCTGTTCCCAACGTGAGAGGCAGGTGTCCTAGGCCACTAGACGAACGGGGCAGATACGGGATGCTATAGGTGAGGCATCGTCGGCAGGCAAGCGCCGTCTTGGCTTGGGGGGGTGCCCTTTGCGCCGGGGTCAATCGTGAACGGGTTATCGTAGGTGTGGTCAAGGTTTGGCGGCTGGCGTCACCGAAATGTGCTGCTGCACGCCGGTCCCGAGATCGAGGACGCGAATGCCGGAGCCTGAAGGGGCCTCATAGTGGACAGCGAGGCGATCCCCCGCGACAGAAACATGCCGCACGATCGCGCCCACGGGAAGCATTAGGTTGCGCTCAACCCGCTCTGTCGGCACCCCTGGAGTCGCCGCGCCGACGCTAGGTTGCTGGAAAAGGTAGACGATACGGCCGACGATGACGCCAAACCCGACAATTAGAATGACGGCCATCAAAATCACCGCCGCTTTGAGGGCGCGAAACTGCCGGTCCGAAAACATCTCCTCCGCCGCCAAGTCGGGCTCATTGGATGTGGGCTTTGCGTTCTGCATCAGGCTTCGTTCCCTGCACCATATCCGTCGTTTCGCCGAAGTCTCGTCCCGTCAACCCATGCGATAGGTGGGTCTAATCCCCCTGGGTCTGTTATAAGACGCAGGTGTTCATAGGGTTGTCTGGCTCGTCTGGCCTCATTCGGCTGCGCCGGCCCTCCAGCGCCATCTTCGGAAGCCTCCAGCATGATCATTTCCGAAGCCACGTCGGTTCTTATTCTTGTCAATCCAGAGGAAGGCGGTCTGCGCCTGGACCTTCTTCTGGTGACCCGGCTCGAGGCCATGTCTCGGTCCCGCGTGCAAGCGCTGATCCGGACAGGAGCGACCAAACTGGGCGGCCGCACGATAGGAGACCCCGGCCACAGGGTCAAACCAGGCGATGAGATCGTCATGGAGGTTCCCG
Organism: Hyphomicrobiales bacterium; assembly: GCA_031419415.1. Lineage (GTDB taxonomy): Bacteria > Pseudomonadota > Alphaproteobacteria > Rhizobiales > Hyphomicrobiaceae. Next base: position 2,959 of record JANOKV010000075.1, read on the forward strand.
CGCCGACGGCGGCTGAACCTCGCGCCCAGGCCATGCCGTTGTCAATCGCCTACGAGGACGCCCACCTTATTGTCATCGACAAGCCGGCGGGCCTCGTCGTTCATCCAGCCGCCGGACATGCGGACGGAACGCTCGTCAACGCCCTGCTCGCCCATTGCGGCGATAGCCTGTCGGGGATCGGCGGAGTGCGGCGGCCGGGCATCGTGCACCGCCTGGACAAGGACACCAGCGGACTATTGGTCGTCGCCAAAACGGATGCGGCGCATCACGGCCTTGCCGCCCAGTTCGAAGCAAAGGGCCAAGATGGCGCTCTATCCCGGCGATATGTGGCCCTCGTATGGGGTGTTCCCGAGCGACCGGCGGGTCGCATCGACGTCGCACTGACGCGCAGCAGTCGGAACCGGACACAAATATCTGTAGCGCATACGGGTGGGCGTTCGGCAGTCACCCATTTTCGCCGCTTGGAAACGTTTAGCGCTGCCGATGGAGCCGCCCTGGCTGCGCTCGTGGCGCTAGAGCTGGAAACCGGCCGGACCCATCAAATTCGCGTGCATATGCAGCATATCGGCCATCCCGTTATGGGGGATCCCGTCTACGCGACCGGATTCAAGTCGAGCGAAGGTCGGCTCACAGCCGCGGCGCGAAAGGCTTTGCTCGCCATGGCTGGCCAAGCCTTACATGCAGCTGAATTGGAATTCATGCATCCCATTGACGGACATCAAATTGCGTTGCGCTCTGCGCTGCCAAAGTCATTCGAACAGCTCGTGAAAACGCTCCGGCTCACCTCGTCGCAGCACGCACCGGCGGAAACTTCCACTGGCACCCGCCGGAAGCGGCGTTGAAGATTCGTTGATGGCGTCACAACGATTCTGCCCCTTGGGCGTTACCACCGCAGAGGGCATTCAGAGGTCGAAGCGAAACCGGCCGGAAGTCGCGCTTTGCGGCGGTGCCGAAAGGGCTTGCAAACTCGTCTGGGCAACACCATCTCGGTCATCCGTGATCAAGCGGTGCGAGCCATAAAAATCACGGGAAGGTTATTTGTGACGATCGTTCAGAAAGGCTAGTTTAGCAGGTAAGAGAATTGCCCCAGAGGCGTCCTGCACTGGGGAATACTTAGACACGAGGGAGCAGCTTGCAAGCCCTGACGGGCGGAAAACAAGCTGAAAAAGACGATGGTGACCAAGGCGCTTCCGTCGATTGCCAACGGTTCAGGCGGGCTGGCGAGGTATCTCGAGGAAATTCGTCGGTTCCCTATGCTGGAACCGGGCGAGGAGTACATGCTGGCAAAGCGCTGGCAGCAGCACCAGGATTCGGAGGCAGCACAGAAGCTCGTGACGTCCCACCTGCGGCTCGTCGCCCGTATCGCCATGGGATATCGAGGTTACGGGTTACCGATCGGCGAAGTGATTTCCGAAGGCAACGTCGGGTTGATGCAGGCCGTCAAGCGGTTTGACGCCGAGAAGGGTTTCCGTTTGGCGACCTACGCCATGTGGTGGATCCGCGCTTCGATCCAGGAATACATCCTGCGGTCGTGGAGCCTCGTAAAGATGGGCACCACCGCATCGCAAAAGAAATTATTCTTCAACTTGCGACGGCTGAAGGGCCAGATTCAGGCGCTCGAGGAGGGCGATCTCAAGCCCGAGCACGTCAAGCAAATCGCCAAGACGCTGGGTGTGCCCGAGGGCGACGTCGTGTCGATGAATCGGCGCCTCTCGGGAGATGCCCCGCTGAACGCTCCCATCCGCGCCGACTCCGAAGTCGGTGAATGGCAAGATTGGCTCGTCGACGACACACCCAATCAGGAAGAGCAATTGGCGGAGAGTGAAGAACTCGCGAAGCGACGGGCGTATCTCAAGTCTGCGATGAGTGAGCTGAACGATCGAGAAAAGCGGGTGTTCGAAGCGCGCCGCCTACAGGATGATCCGTCGACACTCGAAGCACTCTCGACCGAATTCGGCGTATCCCGCGAACGTATCCGCCAGATTGAAGTTCGCGCATTTGAAAAGGTCCAGAAAGCCGTGCAGCGATCGTCACACGCGGACATGCCGGCGGGCGCCTGATGTCGTTTCGGTCCAGATGAAAAACAGTGCACCCCGGGAAAAGCCCCGGGCTGCAATGTTTGCACTCACTCGATCAGCCGTCTCAACATCAGGTCCGGGGCGACTTCGAACGCCCACGCGTAGGGGTCGCGACTGCGGTCGGGCGGCCCGCGAACGAACCCACCAACTGACCCAATGCCTCGACGAAATCGCTTCGCTTGGCTGTCGGCAGAATTTTGAGCAATCGGTCTTCCACGCGATTGACGGCCGGTTGTGCAGCCTTGAGGGCTGACTGACCTGATGCGGTCAAGCGAACATCGTAGGCTCTCGCGTCCTGCTTGGAGCGCTTGCGCGCCAGCAGACCGCGCTCGACCAGACGACGCACGATATCGGCGAGTGTGGACCGATCGACGCCTGTCGCTTCGACGATATCGGTTTGGCTGGCTGTTTGCTTTTGAGCGAGAACCACGAGCACGGCAAACTGTCGCGGCGTCAGAGCCGAACCTGCAATTTCCCGAGCGAATAAATCATCGGCCACCTGACCAGCCCGGTGCAACAGGTGCAGCATGGAACCGTCTAGATTTGGTTTGTTGGAAACCTGCATCAACTAACTCCTGGAATTCGTGGCAGCTCGCGCATCGACACGCGTCGTGTTCAGTCACGGTTTTGGCCCAAATTGTTGGTCCCGACCATCCTCCAATCGAAGGAGGGGTTCCAACAAATGTCGGAACGAGCGTTACTTTCGAAGCGTCATGTTTCTCGACATCTCGAGCGCTTGCCTAAAGCGCGCTTCGCTTGAAAGGACGACATCCGATGTTGCGTCAACGTTCAGAACGGCAACGAGCGATCCGTGGCAAACCCGTCGCTTTCGTTGGATTCAATCCACAAGCTGAAGCACCGCGAGCCAACTCGACGTTTATGTGGGGATTACTCGCCATTTCACCAATGACCTGAACGGCGAATAGATCGTGAATTCGCCCACGTCATTGAAGCTTGCAGCAGGCGTGATGCAAAACGAGCTCGAGGCGGTTGCTTGGTCGATAGGAACTCCGCGGGCGGACTGTTTCGCCCTACTCCGCAATAAGCTGCCTGGAGCGGGAAAAAAAATCACGACGGATCAAAACGAGGATAACCCACGTGGTGCCCACGATCAATGCCAGAGGGTGGAAGAACCAGGTCATGGCCGCCACCGCGTAATAATACGAGCGAAGACCACCGTTGGCGTGCTCGGCGGCGATACCGATGAGGCGCGCTGTACGCAGCGCATGGCGTTCGCAGACGTCCTTGTTGCTGTCGTCGAGCAAGGGGGTCGATCCGATCATGATCGCTGCGTAATGCGACAATCGGAATGCCCAAGCGAACTTGAAAAAGGCATAGACAAAAAGACCGATGAGGAGGAGCAGCTTCAGCTCGAAAAGTGCGGGTGACGACTTCGCCACGTGGGGCAGCTGATCGAGCAGCGCCTGAACCTTTTCGCCCGATCCCATCATCGCCGATAAACCACCGACGATGAGTGCCGAAGTCGAGGCAAAAAATGCGTTCCCCTGGCTGAGCCCACCGAGTAAATGGGCGTCGACGATGCGTTGATCACGCGTCGCCATATTGCGCATCCAGTGTAGGCGCTGCACCTGGACTGCGCCGACAATCGAGCGACGCTCCATCGATGGCCACCCCGAGACGATCTGATAACCGACGACCGCCAGAACGAAGCAAGCGAAGGCCAGTAGATCGAGATTGGCGGCAACGATCATGTTCACAGCGCCAGCCGCTCGATGATTGGTCCGCTTTGAAAGAGGCTGTGATGCATAGCTCGACTCTCCGTAAGCGTGGCGTTTCCAATCGTCTGGCCCGGTTGGTTGGACCGATCGACTCGAGCCGCAGGCTGGACCATGCCATACCTTGTTTCCCTGTGCACCGATCCAAAGCATAAGGGCGCCGTCGGTCACCTTGCACGGCTAGGCGTGGACTGGCATGGTTCGCTGCGAATTCTCTGGTCGATAAAGGGACAGGCATGGAACTGGGCAAACTCGGGGTCTGGGCGTCGTTCGACTCACTGACGGCAACAGCTGGTCGGGACTTGGCGCGGCGCATCGAGACGCTCGGTTACCAGACATTATGGATGCCGGAGAGCCGTGGTCGGAACGTGCTCGTCAACTCAGCTTATTTACTGGCCAGCACTACGACGCTCAACATTGCGACGGGGATCGCTAACATTTACGCGCGCGACGCCATGGCGATGGCCAATGCGCAGCGGGGGCTCGCCGAGCAGTCGAACGGGCGATTTCTCCTGGGATTGGGCGTGTCGCATCTCCCGATGGTCAAAGGTTTGCGTGGACACAACTACGGCAAGCCGGTCGCCACCATGCGCAGTTATCTCGAGGGAATGGCGGCGGCGCCCTATGCCGCGCCGGCGCCAGCCCAGACACCTAAGACCGTTCTTGCGGCGCTCGGGCCGAAAATGCTCGAGCTGGCGCGCGAAAAGGCAGACGGGGCGCACCCCTACAATGTGACACCCGAGCACACGGCCGAGGCACGAGAGATTCTGGGCAAGGGCAAACTCTTGTGTCCCGAGATCATGGTGCTGCTCGAAACCGACCCAACGAAGGCAAGGGCCGTCGCGCGGGAAAACCTGTCGCACTACTTCGCGCTGGTCAATTACGTCAACAATTGGCGGCGCTTGGGTTTCGGAGACGCAGATTTCGCCGGGAATGGATCGGACCGGTTGATCGATGCACTGATTGTTTGGGGCGATGAGGGTGCAATCCGCCGACGCATCCAGCAGCATTGGGATGCCGGCGCCGACCACGTCTGCATCCAGCCGCTGAATCCGGCGGGCGGGCGCGCGCCCGATATTCGCGCGCTCGAGGTATTGGCGCCTGCCAAAGGCTGACCGCGACTTCTGCGCGCGTGCCGGACGCTGGGGCGACCGGAACGCACTTTGCCATCACACCGCCCGAGGACCACACATGACCAGCAACGGATCGAAAGCCAACGGCTCGGGGCCCATTGAGGCGCCCTACGCAACGCGGCTGGCCGAGAAGATTTGCGCCTTTCGTGAGGCCGACCTGACGCCGAAGGCGCTGAAGGAAGCGCGCACCGCGATCATCGATACGATCGCCTGTACGCTCTCCGGCGTTCCGGAGGATTGCACAAAAATTCTCTTGAACACGCCCGGAGTCGCCGAAGGGCCTGGGACTTCATTGATCTTCGGCACCAGCCGGCGGACCAGCGCCCTCGATGCCGCGCTGATCAACGGCACAGCCTCACACGCCCTCGACTACGACGATGTCTCGGGCACGCTGGGTGGTCACCATTCCGTGCCGGTGACAGCGCCGATTTTTGCACTCGGTGAACAGGTGGGCGCGTCGGGTCGACAGATCATCGCGGCTTACGTCATCGGCGTCGAAACGGAAGTCCGGCTCGCCAGGGCCGTCAATTTCCACCACTACGACAAAGGTTGGCATCCCACCGCCACGCTCGGTGTCTTCGGTGCAGCCGCCGCGTGTGCCTGGCTCCTGAAGCTCGACGTCGTGCGGACCGCCAAAGCCCTGGCGCTGGCGGCATCGTTCGCGTCCGGCATCAAGGCCAACTTCGGGACCATGACGAAGCCCATGCACGTCGGCCAAACCGCCCGCAATGGCCTCTTCGCCGCGTTGATCGCCGAACGTGGGTTCGAATCCAACCCTGCCGCACTCGAGCACAAGCAAGGCTGGTTCCGCGTTTACAATGGCGAGGGGACCTACTTCCCCGAGAAGATCTTCGAAAACTGGGGTCAGCCCTGGGAGATCGAAACCGCCGAGAATGGCCTCAAGCAATTCCCTTGCTGTGGCTCGACGCATCCCGCCATCACCATGGCCTTGACACTCCGCAAGGAGGAGAACCTGGCGCCCGACGCAATCGGGGCGATCGAAATTCTTTCGCATCGCCGGCGGCTGCCGCACACCAATAACCCCGATCCCACGACACCGCTGCAGGCCAAGTTCTCGGTGCAGTACTGCACTGCTCGTGCGCTGGTCGATGGCGCGGTGCGGATTCGTGATTTCGAGGACTCAGCCGTCATGGAGGAGCGCGTGCGCCGCTTCCTGCCTCTCATCACGACCTCTGCGCACCCTGATATGCCCGAGGATGGCCCCAATCAGTTCGGCGCCGAAGTGATCGTGACGACCAAGGATGGCCGCCGCCTGGCGCGCCGCATCGATCATCTCGTCTGCCGGGGAGGCGATTATCCGATGACCGACGACGAGCTGTTCGAGAAATTCGAAGACTGCGCGCATCGCGCACTCGCCCACGACCAGATCATGCCGCTCTTCGAACGCCTCGAAACGCTGGAAATGGTCACCGACATTCGGCAAGTGACGGCCCTGCTCGAGCCCCGCGTCCTTCCCGCTGAACTGGCCCGCCGGATGACCGAAGGCAAAACCCGCGTGGTCGCCGGCCAAGAAGAGACGCAGTTCGTGCCGTGACTTGGGCGCAGTGGATCGAATGGACGAGCTAGAGCTTTCAATGAGACGCGCCGTCAGAACGGTTTGGTTCAATGCTTCATGCGGCCGAAACAGAGCGAGACACCGTGGCAATGGCCAAACCCACTAACAGATCGGCTAGATCGCCAATAAACTATTGGCTGCTAAAGTCGGAGCCCGATGTTTTTTCTTGGGATATGTTGGTGGCCAAGGGTTCTGTTGGCGAGCCGTGGACCGGCGTGCGCAATTTTCTAGCGCGCAACAATATGCGGGCGATGAACATCGGCGACCTGGGCTTCTTCTATCATTCCAACATCGGCAAAGAGGTCGTGGGCATCTGCGAGGTCTCGGCGCAATCGCATCCCGATCCTACGGACGACACGGGGACGTGGGAGTGCGTCGACGTGCGCGCGGTTTGCGGCATCCCGACGCCCGTGACGCTGTTGGCCGCCAAACAAAATCCGCGCCTCGCGGAGATGGCGCTCGTGACCTCGACGCGGCTTTCGGTGCAGCCGGTGACGCCGGCCGAGTGGGCGGAGGTGTGCCGCATGGCTGGACTCGATCCCAAATCTCTCGCCGATCCCAGAGCGACGTGACCCGCCCCATCGCCGAGATCGGCGAAGCGGGGGATCGCCACGGCTTCGAGCTCGACCTGCCGGGCCGCATCGATTTCGTGCGCCGCATGACGAGTTTGCAACGCGCGCCTCTGGTTCCGGAAATGGTGCTGAACCTCGCCGAACAACCGCACAAAATCTTCAAAATCACGGAGGAGCTGACCTCCCCTCCCGGTGAACACCTGCCGCCGTTCTGGGCTTTCGCGTGGCCCGGCGGACAAGGTCTAGCGCGGCATCTTCTCGATAACCCAACGCAAGTTCGGGGCAAGCGCGTCATCGACATCGGCGCGGGGTCGGGCATCGCGGCGATCGCGGCGATAATGAGTGGGGCGACCGACGTGCTCGCCGCCGACATCGATGCACTTGCCGAAACCGCCATCGTTCTCAATGCAGCGCAAAACGACGTCCGCGTGCGCACGACCACGATCGACGTGCTGTCTCACCCGCCCGACGCGGATCTCGTGCTGATTGGCGATCTCGTCTACGAACCCGAGTTGGCGGGGCGGGTCGCCGCGTTCCTCGAGGCCGTGGTCAAGACAGGGGCAGCTGTTCTGCTCGGCGATCGCATCTCGGCGCGACGACCGCCCATGTCGTTCGAATTGGTCGCGGAATACGAGGCCCCGGTGATTCCTGAGCTGATCGACGACTCGACGGAACGCGCGCGCGTCTGGCGGCTCGTTCGGCGGTCAAAAGCTCCACGCGGGAGACGATTGTGATCGATGCGTCGCATGGCGTTGCGCGGGCGGGCGGGCACGATGTGTTCATTCGCGCCAATACGCGGCTCTTAGCGCCACCGTTGGTTCCTGAGATCTTGCTGCATCTGGCCGAGGAATCCCTTCCGATCTGGCGCAAGACCGAGGAAGAGCTCGGCGAAATGAACGTGCCACCGCCTTACTGGGCCTTCGCCTGGGCCGGCGGGCAGGCGCTGGCGCGCTACATCATCGACAATCCCGCAAGCGTCGCTGGTCAATCGGTTCTCGATCTGGGGTGTGGCTCCGGATTGTCCGGTCTCGCTGCGGTTCGAGCGGGCGCCGCGCGTGTCACAGCCGCCGACATCGACACGTTTGCCCTGGCCGCAGCGGCGTTGAACGCGGCGGCGAACGGGATGTCGATCGAATCGACGGCGGTCGACCTGCTGGCCGCTCCACCCGATCCCGCGTGGACCGTGGTGCTCGTCGGCGACCTCTTTTACGAGCGCGCCCTGGCGATCCTGGTCGAGGCCTTCATCGATCGCGCGCAGACGAACGGCGCGCTGGTTCTCGTCGGCGATCCCCAGCGCAGCTACTTTCCCAAGCGACGCTTCACGGCCGTGGCGGAATACAGCGTCCCGGTCACGCGGGAACTCGAGGACTCGGAAATCAAGCGTACCTGTGTTTGGCGGCTCGATCCCACCTGATGATCGGCCGGCCTACACCGAGCCTCTGAGCCTGGGGTCGAGCATGTCGCGGATGCCGTCGCCGAGCAGATTGAAGGCGAGCACGGTGATGGTGATCGCCAGACCCGGAAAGAGCACCAACCACCAGGGCGGCACCAAGCCGGAGTTCAGCGCGTCAGACAGCATGTTGCCCCAGGTCGGGCTCGGCGGCGGAATGCCGACGCCCAGAAAGCCCAGCGAGGCTTCGATCACGATGGCGACGCCCAAATGGGTCGTCGCCAGGATCAGGAAGGGCGCGATGCATTGCGGCAGGATATGGCGGAACATGAGCCGCATGTTCGATGCACCCAGGCCGCGCGCGGCTTCCACATACTGCATTTCTTTAAGAGACAGCACGACGGACCTGATCACACGCCCACCGAACGGAATACGTGTCACGGCGATGGCGACAATAACCGTCCACGTCCCAGCCCCCAGCGCCATGGCGATCGCCATGGCCAAGATGAGATCGGGGAATGACTGCATGAACTCGATCAGCCGCTGACTGATGAGGTCGAAACGGCCACCGAAGAACCCGCTGGCGAGGCCCCACAGGGCGCCCAATGTCGTGCCGAACAGGACGGCGGCGAAGGCAACGGTCAGGGACGCGCGGCTGCCATGAATGATGCGGCTGAAGGTGTCGCGCCCCACTTGGTCGGTGCCGAACCAATTTTTCTCGCTCGGCGGCTTGGTCATAGCGCGGAAGTTCGATTTCAGCGGCTCGTGCGGAGCGATCAAGGGCGCGGAGAAGGCCATCAACACGATAAGTGTCGCGATGACTCCCCAGAACGCCGACATCGGCGCCCGGCGGGCAAAGAGGCGCAGGCCGCCGCCCATGCGCCGCACCAGCGACGGCCGGTCGGGAATGATTGCGGCTACGGTTTCGGGGTGGGTCGCGCTCATTGGTAGCGGATCCTCGGGTCGAGCCACGCGATGATGACATCCACGGTGATATTCAGCACCACGAACACACAGGCATACAGGAACACGAGGTTCTGCATGACGAACACGTCGCGTTCTTTGACCGCCGTGAACATCGCATCCCCTAGGCCCGGTGCGCCGAACGCGCGTTCTACGGGGATCGAGCCGGCGAGCACGAACCCGAGCAGAATGCCCGACAGTGTGATGACCGGCAGGAGCGCATTGGGGAGCGCGTGCATCGCGATCACGAGCCGTCCAGGCAAGCCTTTGGCACGGGCCGTGCGCACGTAGTCTTCCCGGATTACTTCGAGTAGGCTGGAGCGCGCCATCCGAGCGATGTAGGCGGCCTGACCGAGCCCCAGCACGATTGCAGGACCAATGACGATCTGCAGGTTGGATATCGGGTCGGTAAAAAACGGCACGTTGGTCAGTGGTGCTCGGTAACCGAACCAGAACAGCAGCCCCAGAACGATGAGCATGCCGAGCCAGAAGCCGGGGATCGCCAGAAACAGAATGGAGAAGAATCGCACCACGTTGTCCCAGATGCTGTTGGGTTTGAGCGCGCTGACAATCGCGACGGGAATTCCGACGAGCCAGGAAAACAAGACCGATAGCAGCGCAATCTGAGCGGTCAGGGGGGCGCGGCGACCGATCATGTCGGCCACGCTCTCGGCGCGGAAGAAGGAGCGGCCGAAATCCCCCCGGATGATGTCGCGGACCCAACCCACATACTGCTTCCACAAGGGATCTGAGAGGCCCAAATCAGCCATGTAGGAGGCGCGTTGAGCCTCGGTCAGCTTGGTATAGCCGTCCGCGCCGAACACGGCGACCAGCGGATCCCCGGGCAGAATGCGCATGATCACAAAAACGACGATCGAGACGCCGACGATCGTCAACGCACCGAAGACGAGGCGGCGAACGATGTAGCTGAACATTCCGAGCCCTAGACGGAGGTGATAGCTGCGGCGCGCGGATGTTGCCGACCGCCGATCACAGAGTGTGCTTGCGCGAGCCCCCGCGTCAACGCAATTATCCAACCAAACGACGCGGATGGCGGACGGCGGGGACGAAATATGAAAACCTATGCGGGTCAGCGCGCCTTCGACGGCCTCATGGTGACGGTCGACGGTCAGCCTCTGCCGGAGCACTATGGGGTCGATCGGTACACGACCTGGGGCTTCGAGTGGACCTATGAAGGGGAGAGCCCGCAGCAGCTCGCCCTGGCGATCCTCTTTGACCATCTCGGCGACAAGACGCGCGCGATTGGCTTGTCGAAGGCATTCATGAAGCTCGTGATCGCCAACCTCGACAATGACTGGACGCTGACCAGTGCGCAGATCGATCAGGCCATTCGACAGATCGAGAGCGCCTGATTGGCGGCTGCCGAGGGGAGTGCGCTCACAACAGCGCGCGCATCGCTAGGAACGCGATGGCGTTGTTGGCCGCGTGGCACACGATGCACGGCCAAAGGCTGCCCGAACGCATTCTGATCCACGACAGCATCATGCCGATCACAAAGACGACGAGCTGGCCACCGACGCCGTACTGGAGGTGAACGACCGCAAAGAGGCCATTGATCACCGCCGCTCCAGCCCAGAACCCCAGAGGGGTCGCCTCGAAGGTGCGCGACAGGACGCCCCGAAAAACCAGTTCTTCACTCACTCCGGCGAGCACCACGGCCACGAGGAATAGATATTGCGTCGTGGGATCGACGAGGAGCGCGCGGAACGGCTCGAGTTCGCTGCGCGGACTGCCTCCCGTAAGGCCGGCGGCGACCACTGACGCCAGCGTCTTGACGGCGAAAACATGCCCAGCAGGCCAAGCCATCGCTGTAACGACAGGGAGGCCGGCGCGAGGCCCGGCGCAGAACTGCGATGCCCGCCGCCCCATCCGGCCAGCATCAACGCCAGCGCGATCTGCAGCACCTGCACTGTGAGCTGCACGACGACGAACGCATGGGCCGCCGCCAACCCTCGAGCACCCTGCATCACCTGCGGATCGAGCAGGCGCGTCTGCGAACGGCCGAGCCACAGTTGCAAGAGGATGAAGCCCGCGAGTTGCGCCACGCCGATAACGACGAGCGCAAAAACGATCGCCCCTCCCACGCTCCACTCCCCGGGCCTTTGGGTCGGCAGCGGGATCGAGGGCACGGACGTGCTCGGAGGCACGAAAGTCATGATCCATCCATTCAGAGATTTCGCGTCGGTCACACGTGCGGATTGGCGCGAGCCGGCGTCCGTGCTTCCATCAACGGCCATTGGGCTATTTCGCTCCGCCCCCCGACATCAGGGACGAAGATTGATCTGGCCCACTACTCCGCTTCGATGCGCTGGAGGGCGGCTTTGAGGCGGGCGGCTTTCACTTCCCACTCGGTTTGCCGTTCGCGCAGCTCGTCCACGACCTCGGCTGGCGCCTTGCCCATGAACTGCGGGTTGCCTAGCCGATCCGTGACCTTCTTGATCTCGAGGCCGACCTTCTCGACTTCCTTGGCGATGCGCTTTTTCTCCGCCGCCATATCGATGACGCCGGCAAGGGGAAGGCACACGGTCGTCTCGCCAACGACGACCTGCGCCGAGCCTTTCGGGGGAGCCGCCGACAACGCGATGCTCTCGAGGCGGGCAAGGCGCAGAATTGTGTCGTTGTGGCGCGTGGCACGGGCGTGCGTGATCTCGGAGGCGCCGACCAGCAGCAGTGGGATCTTGGCGCCACCGGGCACATTCATTTCGGAGCGAACCGAGCGCACCTCGGACACGAGGCGGATCAGCCAACCGATTTCGTCGTCGGCGTCAGCGTTGCCGAGGCCGGAATGGGTGGGCCAATTCGATAGGGCCAGCATCGTGGTGCGCGCTGGGCCATTCGCGCCGGTACGCTCCCACAGCTCCTCGGTAATGAAGGGCATGAAGGGGTGCAGCAGCGCCACGATCTGGTCGAGCACCCACGCGGTCATGGCGCGCGTTTCGGCTTTGGCGGCCTCGGTGCCGTGGGCGAGCACTGGCTTCGTCAGCTCGAGATACCAGTCGCAAGTGGTGCCCCAGGCGAACTCGTAGATGGCGGTCGCGGCTTCGTTGAACTTGTAGGCATCGATGGCGGCAGTCACGGCAGCGGCGGCGCGCTGCGTTTCACCGGCAATCCACAGGTTTACGGTTTCTTTGGCTGACGCAGGATCGAACCCCTCGACCCGGCGGCACTCGTTCATCTCGGCGAAGCGTGTGGCATTCCACAGCTTGGTCGCGAAGTTGCGATAGCCTTCGACGCGGCTCTCGGAGAGCTTCACGTCGCGGCCTTGCGTCGCCAGGGCGGCCAGCGTGAAGCGCAACGCGTCAGCGCCGTACTTGTCGATGAATTCGAGCGGGTCAATGACGTTGCCGATCGACTTCGACATCTTGCGGCCCTTCTCGTCGCGCACGAGGCCGTGGATGTAGACGTCGTGGAAGGGCACGTCCTTCATGAAGTGAATGCCCTGCATCATCATGCGGGCGACCCAGAAGAAGATGATGTCGAAGCCGGTAACGAGGCAGGCCGTGGGATAGTAGCGCGCGACTTCCTTGGTCTGCTCGGGCCAGCCCAGCGTGGAGAACGGCCACAGCGCGGACGAAAACCACGTGTCGAGCACGTCGGGGTCGCGGTGCAGGTAGACGATCTTGTCTTCTACCAGTTGTTCTACCAATGATGGTCCATGGCCATTATCGAACGCGACTTGGCGCCCATAAAATTTCTCGGCTTCGATCCTGACCTTTTCCTCACTCTCGCCAACGAAGAACTGGCGACTAATAAGAGGATTATCTTCGACAATGATCCTTCCGTCTTTTAGGTACGGCCCATACCACGCCGGGATCTGGTGGCCCCACCAGAGTTGCCGCGAGATGCACCAGGGCTGGATGTTGTCGAGCCAGCGGTTGTAGTCGGCGGCGTACTTCTCCGGCACGAAGCGGGTTTTGCCGGACTTGACGGCCTCGAGCGCGGGCTTGGCCAAGGTCGCGGCGTCGACGTACCACTGGTCCGTCAGCCACGGCTCGATGACGGCATCGCCGCGTTGGGCATGCGGGACGGCGTGCGTATGCGGCTCGATGCGCTCGAGCACGTC
>JANOKV010000076.1:0-7756 GCA_031419415.1 Hyphomicrobiales bacterium
CGCGGATCAGCGGCCAGCTCGGGCTGATCGATCGCGGCGGCAAGACGTTGAAACACGCCATCGCCACCGGCCGCGATCTGGACATAACGGCCGTCTTTCGTCTGGAACGTGCCGGCCGGTGAGAAGGTGGGGTTTCGATTGCCGATGCGCTCGCGAATTTCGCCCGTCCGTGCGTGCATCGTCAGCATGTCCCCGGTGATCCGGAAGGGGGCCTCGTAGAGGGCGAGATCGATCATCTGTCCCTCCCCGCCGGGCGATTGTGCATCGCGATGGTAGAGGGCGAACATGGTTGCCAATGCCGCGAACGTACCCGTGTTGTAATCGGCCGTCGCAAAGGCGGGCCGCACGGGGAACCGATCGGGAAATCCGGTCGGATACATGTAGCCGGAAAAGCCCAGCGCGATGCGGTCATAACCGGAGCGCTTGGCATAAGGTCCTTTCTGGCCGTAGCCTGACACGCGCGTCATGATCAGACGCGGATTGAGGGCATGCACGGTCTCCCAACCCAATCCCCACCTCTCGAGCGTGCCCGGCGTGAAATTCTCGATCAGCACGTCGGCATGGGTTATCAACTCGCGCAGCAGGCTCTGGCCAGCGGCAACGCGCAGATCGAGCGTCACGGATTTCTTGTTGCGGCCCTCGACCAGCCAATTTCCCGAGCGGGCGGCCTTGCCGTTTTCCGGCGTGCCGCGCAACGCATCGCCGCGCCCGGGCTGCTCGACCTTGATGATCTCCGCGCCGAAGTCACCGAGCATGGTGGCGGCAAACGGCCCCGCGATCAGGGTGCCGATGTCGAGAACACGTATTCCGGCCAGGGGCAGTGCCGTCGTCATGATGTTGCCTCACGCAATCCCGTTGCTGCTGTCGAGGCTAGAGATGTTTGGCGCAAGTGCAAAGCCCACATTGCTCCTCCCCCTGCCCGTCTGCTTAGATCGCAAGAGCCATAACGAGCAGAAGGCACAGGTTTCCCATGAAGACAGTGATCACGTTCTATAGTGAGGGCCACAAGCTTTCAGGCGACCTCTATCTGCCCGAGAAAATTGCGCCGGGCGAAAAGCGGGCGGGCATCGTGCTCTGCCACGGCTATACGGGCGTCAAGGACCTTTATCTGCCCGACAACGCGCGCGTTCTGAATGAGGCAGGCTATGTCGTCCTGACATTCGACTACAAGGGTTGGGGCACGAGCGAAGGCGCGCGCAGCCGGCTTGCCCCCTATAGCCGTGTGGCGGACGTACAGGCCGCCCTCACCTTTCTGGGTTTGCAAGCCCAAGTCGATGAGAACCGTCTGGGCATTTACGGCACCAGCTATGGCGGCGCGACGGTCGTGTGGACAGGCGCTATCGATCCGCGCGTCAAATGCATCGTATCGTGTGTCGGCGTCGGTCACGGCGCGCGTTGGATGCGCAGCGTGCGCCGCCCCGATGAATGGCACGATCTGGGCGTGCGCGCCAAAGCCGACCGGGAAAAGCGCGCCGTCGATGGCGAGTCCGCGCCGACAGATCGCGCCGAAATCTTGCTCGCCGACCGCCAGTCGGCGGAACTCGCCGCAGCTGCACGCAAAAACAACCCGAACGCGATCAATACGCTCCCTGCCGAGTTCATCGACGAGACATTGCAGTTCCACCCCGAGTGGGTCGTCGACAAAATTGCGCCGCGACCCATCCTGTTCATTGCGACGGACGACGATCGGCTGGTGCCGCCCGAAGAGTCGGTGTCTCTCTACGAAAAGGCGGGGGAACCCAAGAAGCTCGTCATCCTGAAGGGGTACGGGCACTACGAAGTCTACGTGGAGCCGGCCTTTTCGGAAGTCATGGCAGCGACTGTGGATTGGTTCGGCCGCTACCTGCCGGCGCGCCCTTGACGACGCCTGCCGTCTGGACGCGCTATTGGGGCGCGTGCCGGCGAAAAGACGTGGGCTGACAGAGTGGGCAACCTGGCCTATAGGACGGTCGAAAGTGCGGACGTCCCGCGCCATAGTTCACACCAACGTGCGTCAATGCCCACTGGAATGACAACGGAGACCCTGTACCTCGGTGACCTGCTGGGTCAGCGGCTGTCTTTTCGGGTGCCGAACTACCAGCGTCCTTACTCCTGGACGATCCAAGAGGCCGGTCAGCTCTTGGAAGATCTGGAGCTATCGCGCGCGGGCGAGCTCGAACCCGGCGAGGCGAGTGACGGCCATTTTTTCGGCGCCATGCTGCTGGTCGCCCTCCCCCCGCAAGCCGACGATGCGAGCGATGTTCGCGACATCGTGGATGGACAGCAACGGCTCGTCACGCTGACCATACTGCTGGCTGTGCTGCGCGATCTGGCGACTGATCGCGGACTGGCGATCGTGAGAGATATCGAGCCGTTGCTTTCGACAGAAAGCAGCGTTGATGGACCGTGCCGCCGCATCGTTCTGGGTGGACCAGAAAACGGGTTTTTCGAGCGTTTTGTTCTGACCCCGGGAGCCTCGGCTGCCATGCCGGAGTTCGACGTCGAAGGTGTCGAGCGGCGCATTCTCGATGTTCGCGAACATTTCGTCGGCGAATTGGTGTTGCGGGAGGCGGAAGATTTGGAGTGCCTCTTCCACTATCTCGCCCACTCTTGCTTCGCCACCGTGATCACGACCGGCAATATCGACCGGGCACACCGCATTTTCACCATTCTGAACAACCGCGGTCGCCCGCTGGCGCGCAACGACATCCTGAAAGCCCACCTTTTGGGGATGATGTCGCCACCCTTGCGAGACGCCTATACGGGGCGCTGGCAGGCGATGGAGCGACGGCTAGGCGATCGATTCGAGGAGTTGTTCAGCCATATCCGTACGATCGCGGGACGTTCGCGTGAGCGCATCATTTCGGGCGTCGGCGACCTCATCGGGGAAAGTGGAGGACCGGAGCGGTTTTTCGACGAAACGCTCGAACCCTACGCCCAAATCCAGGCTGCCATGATCGATGGCCATGGCCCCACCGCCGAGATCTCACGCTATGTCGCTTATCTGGGATGGATGGGCAGCACGGACTGGATGGCACCCGTCATGCTCTGGTGGCGCACGTGCGACGGCGATCCGGCCCGGCTCGAACCTTTCCTTCGGCGGTTCGAAAGGTTGGCATTCTGCTTGCGCCTGCTCGGGATCGGCGCCGACAAGCGTTTGTCGCGGTTCAATGCCGTGCTTGCCGCAATCCGGTCCGGGCGGCTCAATGCGCCCGATAGTCCCCTCGATTTGACCCGTGAGGAGACACGCAACATCGCGCACAATCTTCGGGGCCTGCACACCCGCAGCCAACTCACCTGCAAGCTGCTGCTCTTGCGCCTCAACGACGAGTTGGCGGGCAGCCCCCAGGGTCTTGACCCGCAACTTTACACCGTCGAGCATGTGCTGCCACAGCGACCCAATCGCGCCAGCGCTTGGCGCACAGTGTTTCCCAGTGCCGAGGAACGGGAAGCGTGCACGCAATCCCTCGGCAATCTGGTCATCGTCACGCGGACCCAGAACGACCGGGCGCGCAATATGGAGCTGGCGCGCAAGTTGGCCATCTATTTCGCGCCAGAGCATCACCCGATGCCCCATATCACCCGCGATCTCGAGGGTATCGCCGAGTGGGGCCCGTCGGACATCCGCGCGCGCGAAGAACGGCTGCTCGCCGCCGTGGATCGGCTTTGGCTGCTCGATTCGAGTAAGGCCGGCCGGACGAGCGACCCGGGCGTCGCGCCCGCTCTCCTGGGCCCCAACTAAAGCCGTGCTCGTGCGTGGCATCCGGCAAGACGACGGTGGCATGAGGCTGGTTGGCGTCATGACGCCATCTGGTCCCCAGGTGCGTTCATCGTGTAGATTGACCGGGTGGCGCGTCGCGCTTCGAAGGTGGAGAGAACATAATGAGACGGTCGGGTCCGGTTTTGGCGTTGGCGGCGGTGGTCGCCCTCGCATTGGTTGGACCCGCTGCGTCGCGCGATCCGGATGCGGGCGTCACGATTGGCCGGGGCTCGATCGCCCGCTACGCTTATCCGGCGGGCTTGCTCGAGAATTCTGCGATGCAGCAATTCACGGCCTTGAAGCAGCAGGCCGGAGCCAAAGGGGCGCTCTTGCCGCCGGATCACCCGCAGAACGTGCGATTGCGGCGGATCGCGCGCGATATGCTGCCGTTCGTTGAAAAGTGGAACCCGCGCGCGAAAGAGTGGAAGTGGGAGGTCGTGACGATCAAGTCGAACACCGTCAACGCCTTCTGCATGCCGGGCGGCAAGATCGCCTTCTTCACCGGCATCCTCGACCGGCTCAATCTGACGGACGACGAAGTGGCCATGATCATGGGCCACGAAATGGCGCACGCGCTACGCGAGCACGGCCGCGCCCGGGCCGTCAAATCGACGCTGACGAATGTCACGAGCCGGGTCATCGGCGCGCTGATCTTAGGGGATTCGGGCCAGGTAATCGGCCAGCAGGCAGCAGGCCTTTTCAACTTGCGATTTTCGCGCGGCGACGAGACCGATGCCGATCTCGTCGGCATGGAGCTGGCCGCCCGCGCCGGCTACAATCCCGCATCGGGCGTCAAGCTCTGGGAAAAGATGGCCAGCGTCAGCAAAGGTGCCGGTAAGGGCGCTGACAAGGGTGCACCACCCGAGTGGCTATCTACGCACCCCGCCAATACGACGCGCATCAAGACGATCAAGGATCATCTGCACGAGGTGGACGGCATCTATCAACGCGCGCACGCCGCCAAAGTGGCCAAGGGAAAACCCGCGAGCGACCCGGTGGCGCCAAGCGGATCACCGCCCGGACGCGTCGTACCGCCGCCAGCCTCGGATGCGCCGTTCCCGCAGCAACAGCCACTGCCTGTGCCGCGGTGAGGGGCAAGGGGGCAGTGGCGACAGTGGTGTCAGACCCCGAGATCTGACCCCTGCAACAACGAACGGGAGGACACGGGGTGGCCAAGGTCGATTGGAAGGTAGAAGGCGCGGTTCGAACCGTGCTCATGAACCGCCCCGAAAAGCGCAACGCGCTCGACGGCGAGATGATGGAAGAACTGCGTGCAGCCTTCATGGCGCCCCCAAAGCCCGAGGAACGCGTTGCCGTCATTCGCGGCGCTGGGCCTGTCTTCTGCGCCGGCCTCGACATGGCGTGGCGGGCGCGCAATGCGCAGGGCGAATCCGGCATCGAGCACATGCTGCACGCCGTCGAAACCTATCCCTTGCCGGTCGTCGCGATCGTGCACGGCGACGCGATTGCCGGCGGCAATGAGTTGGCGCTGCACTGCAATCTGATCGTCGCTGCGACGACGGCGCGGTTCGGCATGTCCCTCGCCCAGGTCGGACTCGCGCCGAGCTGGTTCCTGGCCAAGAAGTTGCTGGAGGCCTGCGGCCCGGCGATGACCCGACAAATCCTGCTGCTCGGCGATCCACTACCGGCCACCCGCTTTCACGAACTGGGCATGGTCTCCCATCTCGCCGCGCCCTCCGAATTGGAAACGGTCGCCGCCACGGTGATCCAACGGCTCGCCGAGAATGCACCCCTGTCGCTGATTGCCATGAAGGCGTTGATCAATCGCGAGATGGCCTTCCGCGACGGCATCGCGCATGGCGACATCGACGACATTGTCGATCGAGCGCGCACTTCCCAGGATGCGCAAGAAGGCATGCGGGCCCGCCTCGAGAAGCGCCGACCGGCTTTCAAGGGACTGTGAGAATGACGGGCGCGCAATCGCGACTGACATTGGCGCTGATCGCCCGAATTCCTCTCGAAGGTGTGGCTGAATTCCAAGCCTACGAAGAGCGCGTGTTGCCCTTGATCGCTGCGCACGGTGGCGCGCTCGAGCGGCGCCTGCGTAACGCCGACGGCAGTGTCGAACTGCATATCGTTTCGTTCCCGAGCGATGATGCTTTCGCGGCCTTCAGGACCGATCCCGGACGCGCCGCAGTCGCCCATCTGCTCGAGGCGTCGGGCGCGCGCACGGAACTGTTTACGCTCCAAGATGTCATCTGACCGAGGGATCGACTGACATGGCCATCCGCATGACGAAGCCCTTCACGCCGCTCGGGCCGGAGACGGTGAAAAAACTCACCGGCCAGCTCGGAGTCTTTCAGCTCGCCGATGCCGACGATACCGTCGTCTATATCGGATTTGCCGGGGGACGCTCGTTATTCGGGCTGAGAAGCGAGGTTCTGAAGGCGATCGACGAGGTTCCCGGCGCCCGCGGGTTTCGCGTCGAGGTCAATCAGCAGTACACCACACGGTATCAGGAGCTGCTGATGCTGCACGTGCACGATTACGGCGACGTGCCCGCCGGCAACAAAGGCAAGCCGCTGCCGCGATTGGGACGCTTGAGCCCGCTCTGACCCTTACTCAGGAGACATTCCCATGCCGTCCCAGCCGCTCTTTCCCGCCACGCTCGCCGGAAGTCTGCCCAAGCCGTCGTGGCTTGCCGAGCCTGAAAAACTGTGGGCTCCCTGGCGCCTCGCCGGCGACGAGTTGCAGGCAGGAAAACAGGACGCCGCACTGTTGTGGCTGAAAACCCAGGAGGACGCGGGGCTCGACATCCTCACCGATGGCGAACAGTTCCGCGTGCATTTCGTGCACGGCTTTCTCGAACGCGTCTCCGGTATCGATTGGCAGTTGAAGACGCCGATGGGGATTCGAAACAACCGCTATACCGTCGAAGTGCCGACGGTCACGGGCAAGCTCGCACGGCTCGGCCCCGTGCATAGCGACGAGGTCCGCTTCACGCGCGCGCATACCACGCGAGGGCTCAAAGTGACGCTGCCGGGGCCGATGACGATCTGCGATACGATCGCAGACGCCCACTACGGCAGCCGCCCGGCACTGGCGATGGCGTTTGCCGAGGTCCTGAACGAAGAAGCCCGCGAGCTCGCTGCTCTGGGCGTCGATGTCGTGCAATTCGACGAGCCGGCCTTCAACGTCTTCATGGACGAGGTGAAGGATTGGGGCATTGCCGCCCTCGAGCGCGCCGCCGAGGGGCTGTCGTGCCAGACGGCTGTCCACATCTGCTACGGCTACGTCATCGATGCCAACATCCGCTGGAAGTGCACACTCGGCGGCTAATGGCGGCAATACGAGGAAATATTCCCTGCCCTCAACCGCAGCCGCATCGGGCAAGTTTCCCTCGAAGCACAGGGCTCGAAAGTGCCTCTGTCCCTCATTCGGCTTCTGCCGGACAAACAGATTTTGGTCGGCGCGATCGACGTGGCCACAACTGAAGTGGAGACGCCCGAACAGGTTGCCGCCATTCTCACGGAAGCGACGAAGTATGCGGATAGCGCGCGCATTCAGGCTTGCACGAATTGCGGGCTGGCGCCGCTGCCTCGTGGCGTCGCCGCCGCGAAACTCGCCGCGCTGGGCGCTGGCACCCGCATGATGCGCGAACGGCACGCTCGCTCCGCCTGAACGTTCAACTTATCGAGAAAGCCCCAGTTCATGAACCTCGAGCCCTCCGAAGAACAAAAGGCAATTGTCGCGCAAGTGCGCCGTTTCGTGCGCGAAGAGATCGCGCCGCTCGAGGACAAGCTCGATCCTGACGCGAGCGAGTTGGCCCCCGAGGATCACGCCCGGCTCGTCGCCAAGGTGAAAGCGATGGGCCTCTATGGACTCGACATTCCCGCTGAGTACGGCGGCCCGGGTATCGATATGACGACCCGCGTTCTGCTCGCCATCGAGATGGGCCAGCATCGCGCCGGTATTTACGTGCCTTGCTACGGGGTGTTCGGCGCAGCGGGCTTGGCCCAGCTCTACGAGGCGACCGAAGAGCAGAAGGAGAAATAC
>JANOKV010000077.1:0-1974 GCA_031419415.1 Hyphomicrobiales bacterium
GGTCAGGCATTGCTGATTTTGTTCGGATTGCTGATGGTGGGAGTGGGGATCGCCATGCTGCGCCGTCCCGGCGAAGCAGGTGACCCCGATGTGCGCCTCACGCGACACACAGCAAGGGTGCTGCTTCCCCCCCTGGTCGCAATCGGTTTTGCGGTTGGATCGTTCTCGGGCTTTTTCGGCATTGGGGGAGGTTTCCTGATCGTGCCCGGCCTGATGTTAGCCACGGGCATGCCGCTGCGGATGGCGACCGCCACATCTTTGATATCGGTCAGTGCCTTCGGGGCGTCGACCGCATTCAGCTACGCTGTGACTGGCCTGATCGATTGGGCGATAGCGACGTTGTTCATAGGCGGCGGCATCGGCGGTGGCATGGTGGGTGTCGCACTCAGTCAGGTGCTGTCGTCGCGCAAGCGCGAAATGAGCATCGGGTTCGCGACCCTAGTCATTGCCGTCGGACTGTATGTGATCGCTCGCGGGATCATAACGTTTAGCGGAACTCGAGTGGAGTGAGAATGATGAGCAGTAGTCAGAAGAGCGCTCAGCCGCACGTCCAGGGCTTTTACGAAAAGCGCACATTCAGCATCCAATACGTGGTCGCCGATCCGCAGACCAAGAAATGCGCGATCGTCGATCCGGTATTGGATTTCGACTCGAATTCCGGCGGCACGGCGACCCATTCTGCCGATGAGATCCTGGCTTACATCGACAGCCGCGGCTACCGTCTCGAGTGGATTTTGGACACACACCCGCATGCCGATCATTTCTCTGCGGCTGGCTATTTGAGAGACAAGACCGGCGTCCCGATCGCAATCGGCGAGAAAGTCATCGACATCCAGAAACTCTGGCAGAAGCTATATAATGCCGAACACTGCTGCCCCGCCGATGGCTCGCAATGGGATCGGCTCTTCGCCGACGGCGATCGCTTCAAGATCGGTTCCATTGATGTGGAGGTGATGTTGACGCCCGGGCACACCCTGGCATCGATCACCTATGTCGTTGGCAATGCCGCTTTCATCCACGACACGCTCTTCATGCCAGACGGCGGCACGGCACGTGCGGACTTTCCAGGGGGCAGCGCGCACGATCTCTGGGACAGCATCCAGCGCATTCTCGCGCTTCCCGACGACGCTCGATTGTTCACGGGTCACGATTACTGCCCCGGTGGTCGCAAGCCGAAATGGGAAAGTACCGTCGCGCAACAAAAAGCGGAAAACATCGATCTCAGAAAAGCGGCCACCGAAGAGGAATTCGTCGCGATGAGAGAGGCAAAGGACAAGAAGTTGCCCATGCCACGACTTATCCTGCAATCACTGCAGGTCAATCTCATGGGCGGGCGTCTCCCGGAGCCGGAAGACAATGGCAAACGGTATCTGAAAATCCCGCTGAATGCATTCAGCGGCGTGCCGTGGAGTGACTGAATCGATTGACGGGGTCATCGACCACGCCTATGGCCCATCGTTCTGGCTGATCATTCGACGGGCCTGGTCGTACCGGCAGGTGATCAAGCTCGCGTTCCGCACCCAACGATCAGATCGCGGCGATAACGCGCTGCAGTTTACCGGCGACCGACTCGGCAATGGTGCTCAGCGTCCGATTTCCGACATGCTCCATGGAAACTGCCGGGTTTATGGCGGCCACTTCGATCTGGCCGTCTCCCCGATCCTGCACGATTACGTTGCACGGTAACATCGTTCCGATCTTGTCATCGGCGTTCAGCGCTTGGTGCGCCAGCGGAGGATTACACGCGCCGAGTATTCGATAATCCCGAAAATCGAGATCGAGCTTTTGCTTCATCGTCGCTCTGACATCGATTTCAGTCAGAACGCCGAATCCCTGTAATTGCTCACCCCTCGCAGCCGCCGATCAAGCGGAAGCGGCGCTGGTTGGTGCGGCCAGAGCGTCTCGGATGGCGTCGAGCGGGCTCCGGCCGTTGCGGCGGCCGGTTCCGACAATGGAGCAGATGTCGGCGTAGAC